>JBAXUO010000166.1:0-3433 GCA_037129625.1 Chlamydiota bacterium | reverse complement strand
GTCAATAGCAATGAATCTGGTAGTAGGAACCTCAATTTTGGTATTATCAGGTTTCATATGTGTGCATCTATCACAAATACACATAAAAGATTTATAGAAGACTAAAAAGGCAGCATGGTCGGAAGACCTTATGGGTAAAATTGTCAATTTGTTGGGGTCTTTGATACGAGAAACGATATCTTCTTCGGTTCGAGTAACTTTTGTTTGTTTAAGTTCTTCTATTCTTTCTGTATTTTGATTCGTTTTTGGTAAGGTGCGTAACATTTTTACATATTCTGCCATATAATCGTATGAGAAGCCGCCTGTAAGCTTTATTTGGTAGGTTTTTTTTTCACGCGAAAGAGGTACAAATCCGGTAAGACTATTTGCTTTTCCAAGTAAGGTAATATATTTAACTTGTTTTGAGAAGGGGTCGATTGGGAATTGTTTAAGGTGCTGCCTATGTCCACATCCCTCTATGTATAAAAAGGAAGAATCACCATCTATGTTTGGAAGGCTGGGATCAGCTTTGTTTGTGAGTAACAAGTCTATTGCTAGTGGATATAATTTTGCGGCAAGGTGAAGGGCGGAGTTCCCCAAATTATTTTGAAAATTGGGATTGGCTCCGTAGGAAAGCAAGATAGAGACGATGTCGCCGTAGCCTTTAATTATTGCTATGAAAAGAGGTGAATAATCATTAAAAATGTAAGAGGGATTGGCTCCTTTATTAAGTACTTCACGTGCTTTTTCGGAATTATGTTCGTAGACGGCTAAAATTAATTCGTTATTTAGCTGGGCTTGCTCTTCTGCATTAAGGCTGTGAGGGACGCTAATTAGGTGAGGTGTGGAAGTTATACAAATTGCCATAATTATGCCTGTTTTACATTAAGTTTAATATATCTTATTAAATTTATTATAACATATTAAACATTCTTTAACAAACCAAATAAAGCAGGTTTTTCATTGAGCGTTGATTTTTAGTGAGTTAAGTGTGGCGTGAAATGCTTTGTTGTTGATAGCTAGCGAGTTATGTTTAGTTAGCTTCTGATTGTTTGCTAAGTAAAAGATTTCTATAGAGCTTATGATCCAATACAATCGAAAATTCATCCACCTCAATAGTGTTTTTTGATGTGGTAGTAAAATGACCCGGCGTCACTAATATCGCATAGTCATGAAGCAGCGATGGAACTAAACTGAAATTAGAGTCAGGACGTATCAGAATATCAAAAAGAAATAAGGAAAAAAAGTCCTCTAAAACATTCGCATCATGCCGATTACCCGTTTTGCGAAAATCAAATTCAATCGGTGCATCGGAAGGCATCTCCTGTTGTATTTTTTTCACTAAAGAGGCCGGATCCTTGGCATCGGTAAAAAGATAACAATAGATTTTCTTTTGAGGTAGTAACCCTAAAACTTTTTTTAGCCCATCTACATAAAAATGAAAAGGAGGTGCTTTCCAAGGAAAGGATAAAGCAACACTTCGAGGATCATCAAAGCCCCCTCCTTCCCGAATATGCAGAGCTATCGTGATCCGATCCGAAGGTACTCTAACCGTTTGAACGGGCTTTTGAAGGGTTATTACCCTTAAAGCCTCCTTTCGAAATTCCGGATCATGCCAGTCTACACGAAAATAAGGCCACCCATGTTTCCTATCTTCTATACAGGGACGGGTATGGGCGATTTCATATTTGGCCTCAGGAAAATAGGGACTAATATATAGTAAGGAGCCTTTCCAGTGGGCCTTTACGTATTGTTTTCTCCCTAGGCGAATGCTCTTATCAAAATGATTCTTCTGAGAGATGTCGAAGTGAATTTTTTCCCTATCTAAAACAAGCTCGGAAGAATATGGGAAAGGTTGATAAAGAAGTGGTAGATGGTACTTGTAGGAAATCCATTTTGCATGAAGTAAAGAGAGCAGATTATCCCCAAAACGGCCCCCTGAAAGTGTATAGGTAACTCCAACATCGGGTAACTCTTCTTCAGAAGCAAAAAAAAAGCTCGATAGTGAGAGAAAAAAACAAAATAAAAACTTTGTCATAAAAATAAAATTATTTAGATATTCATATTACCTTACATTGAATAAGAGGGCAATTATTAGTTCGGCTATTGTTCTAATAAGCTGGAGAAAAAGCCTTGCTTTTTGGAAAGAGCCTCATACGATCCCACTTCTTGCATCTGTCCATCTATAAGCACATAAATGCGATCTGCATTTCGAAGAGTGCTAATACGATGGGAGATAATAATACGAGTCATTTTAAGCTTTTCAAGGTTCTCCATAATCATCTGTTGCGTTTGATTGTCTAAAGAATTGATAGCCTCATCCAAAAGAAGAATCCTAGGTTCTCTGATTAAAGAACGGGTCAAAAGAAGTAGTTGCTTTTGCCCTAAAGAGAGGTTTTTTCCTTTGTCGACAAGATGAGTAAATAGACCCATAGGGAAACTTTGGATGACTTTGTCAAATCCGGTAAGGAACATCGCTTTTTCCACTTGCTCATTCGTATAAAAACATCCACATAACAGATTTTCTCGAATGCTTCCCGAAAGAATATCACTATCTTGTAATACCACTCCTATTTGTTTCCGAATTTTACGAGCATCGAGATCAGATAGATTTTTTCCATCGAAATAAACAGCCCCTAAATGAGGTTTTTCGAATTGTAAAAGAAGTCGAAGTAAGGTCGATTTTCCACAGCCGGAAGGTCCCACAATACCAATCATTTCTCCGGGCTCAACTTGAAAAGAAACCCCTTTTAAAATGAAAGTTCCTTTTTCTTGATATCGAAAATGTATATTTTCCATTTCGATAAACCCTTTTAATTTGCCGACGGCAAGAGGGTTTTGATGATACTCAGTAGGGGTGTCAAAGACAAGCTTCGCTCTAAGCCATCTAGAGGCTATTGTAGAATAAAAAGTGCTCATGAAGTAAAGATTATTGTAATAAATAGCACTGAGAGCTCCAAAAGCGGCCGTAAAGGCTATAAAATTTCCGGGGGAAATCTGATCGGTGGAAATGAGCCTAAATCCAAAAAAGAACGTTCCGAAAATTCCTAAAAGAGGGAGTATGGAATTGGATAAATTGAGAAAGTTTTCTATGTGGTTAGAGGTTAATACATTTTTTCTTAAGATGGTATAGAGTGATCCCCATTTAGAAAAGATAGTACTTTCTGAAGCTGATAACCGTATTTTTTCAATTCCATTCATTACATGAAGTACAAATCCGTTGAGATCTCCTTGAGCATCTAGAGTTCTGAGTTCAACTTTGATTTTTAGTTTGATTAAAAAATAATGTAAAATACCCCCGAAAATAAAAAGAGAAAGAGCAAAAAAGGAAAGAGTCGCACTATAGTGAAACATTAAAACTAGAAATAGAAGTCCAAAAATTGAGGAAAAAAGACTGGATAAGAATGTGGGCGGAAGAAAAAGCAGGAGGTTTGATACCGAAAAGACTCTTCGT
>JBAXUO010000165.1:0-3496 GCA_037129625.1 Chlamydiota bacterium | reverse complement strand
TATTTCCCTCGGTATTGGTGGGGCGTCTGCTGCCGGGAAAATCCCACTAGGCCTTGCTATTGTGGGAGGTTTAATCTTTTCACAAATTTTAACCTTATTTTTAACTCCGGTAACTTACTATTATCTTGAAGTTCTCCAAGAGAAGATTTTCTCTAAAAAAGAGCCTAAAGAAATACAGTAATTAGACTCATCAAAACTAATATCTTTCATCTTACAAAAAAAACAAAACTCGGTTGATTAAAAACGTCTTTAAGGCTATAACTGTTTTTTAAAAAAAATTAACGGAGTATTTATGTCAGTCTCATTTAGCAGAGCTACTGTTTATAACCCGAAAGACCTATGCGTTATTTGCCACGACACCCTCGAAGGCTCAGAAGTTATTGCCCATAATGGCCCCAATGGAGCCAAACATCCCATGCATAAAGCCTGCATGCGAGAATGGTTAAAAGTACGGCCATCCTGTCCGTTTTGCCAAGAAAGAGTGAATATAAGATCTTTTTTTTCATGGAAAGAAAGAGCCATAATAATTATAAAGGCCGCAACCCTACCGGCACTCGCAATAGGATCTATAATATTAATGGAAACAGAAGGCGGGATAGACCTGGTAACAGGAAGCCGACAAGGGGTTATAAAGGGCATATTAGGAGCCGCCATAGGCGGTTTAGCAGGCATTAGCATAGGAAGCTTTGATGGAATAGGTAAGGGAGTTATGCAAGGAGTAGGAGGCGGTTTGCTTGGTGGCTGCTTAATAAAAGGCTTCGCAGAAAAATTTGAAAAAGAAGGCCTGATCTTAGCAGGTGGAAGAGGCGCCGAATTAGTAGGAGGCTTCATAGGAGGAACTCTTGGAGGCATAGTCGGAGGCATCATAAGAATCGTAGGGGGAATAGGAATCTAAATATCCTTTTTCCATATATATAAACAACTAACTCCTCTATAATTCCAACAAAAACTTATATAAAATTATGTTCTCTTTTATTAGCAATCAATGGAAAAAATTCTGGACGAAAACCACCTTTGCCCTAGGTAAAAAAATAAAGGATCTCTTTTCTAAAGAAACCGGCGAAAATACCTTAGAAAATCTGCAGCAACTCTTCTACGAATCTGACCTCGGAGTCGAAATCGCCTCAGAACTCACGGAAAAAGTTCGATCCCTTTTGAAAAAAAATCCAAAAGCGCCCATTGAAGAAATACTCTCCGTCATCAAAATAGAACTCCTCTCCCATTTTACCGAGCCAATAGAATCCCCCCTCGCGCGCCCCCACGTTATTTTAATCGTTGGAGTCAACGGAAGCGGCAAGACAACCTCCATAGCCAAGCTAGCTCACTTCTACCAAAAACAGGGCAAAAAAGTCCTCATCGCCGCCGGCGACACCTACAGAGCCGCTGCTGTAGAACAATTAGAAAAATGGGCCCTAAAAATCGGAATTGAAATTATTAAATCTCAAAAACATGGAGATCCCGCAGCCGTCGCTTTTGACGCACTGCAAGCTGCAAAAGCCAGACACTCCGACATTGTCCTCATCGACACCGCCGGAAGGCTCCATACCAAAAAAGATCTTATGCAAGAGCTCGAGAAAATTCGCCGAATTTGTGGAAAAGTCATCGAAAAAGCTCCCCACGACACTTTTCTCATTTTGGACGGGACCACCGGACAAAATGCTATCGAACAAACCCAAACCTTTCATCAATTTACCCCAATTAGCGGGATCATCGTCACGAAACTCGATGGGAGCGCCAAAGGGGGCATCATCGTCGCTATACAAAAGAAATTTCATATTCCGATCCGGTGGATCGGCATTGGAGAAAAAGAAACCGACTTCGCCCCTTTCGATCCAAAAGAATTTGTCGACGCCCTACTCTCTTTAGAATAGTTTCCCTCTTCTATCCCACTTTCTTGCAAGGAAAAATCTCCTATCTGCTAGGATAATAACAGGAGAAAAAATATGAGTTCGAGGCCGGAAGATTTCCTTCTTCTTATTAAAGACACAAAAACCTTTTTAGAATATCAAGAAGATTCTTTTTTACTAGGATTTCCATCTTCTTCCCCTGTCAATTTACCTCCGATTCAAATGAAACCCACTGAAAAAGCTCCCATTCCCCCCAAACAAAATACCTATTGCGCCCCCAAACCAACGATTACCAACGAAGATTCTCTTCAAGACATTCAAAAAGCTTTTTCAGAAATTGCCCCCGGGGTCTCTATCTCCTTACAAATTCCGGAAGATAAAGAAGCTAAATGGATATCTCAAAAATGGAAGCTCCAAAATATGGACATTGCCATATTAACTAACGAAGATCCCCAGTCCACGACAAAATCCTTCCTCTTTTTACAAAATCTAACCAAAGCTCTCTCTTTCCAAAAAGAATCTAAACTTTTTTTCGCCAAAGAATTAGAAAAAAATGGGGAATGGAACTCTTTTTTAGCTCTCCCCTGGAAAAAAATCCTTATCGAAGAAAAAGCCCTACACAGTCTTTCTAACCTTCTTACCCACTTAAAATACTATCCTTCGAATCGAACTAGCTTCTTAGAAAATATCCCGCTGTTTCTTTTAGAAGACCTTTCCATTTATTTAAAAAATCCTGAGAAAAAAAAAGAGCTCTGGCTGAACCTTCTACAACAACTTTCGTTTAATGAATAACTATTGGATTGCCTCCGTCCTTCTCGATGAA
This sequence comes from Chlamydiota bacterium, assembly GCA_037129625.1. Taxonomy (GTDB): domain Bacteria; phylum Chlamydiota; class Chlamydiia; order Chlamydiales; family SM23-39; genus JBAXUO01. The sequence continues at coordinate 826 of JBAXUO010000165.1, read as the reverse complement.
GGCTTAGAAAAGCCCCTCGACTATCTCATTCCCGATGAATGTCAAGCTACTATCAAAAAAGGAATGAGAGTCGAAGTTCCCTTAAAAAACTCCAAAAGAAACGGTTACGTCCTTTCTATTCACCAAGGCCCTTTGCTACAAAAACTAAAGCCTCTATGTAAAATCCTATCAGAAGAGATCCTTTCTCCCGATCTTTTTGAACTAGGCTTATGGATGGCTAAATATTACGCCACTCCGTTACATAAAGTCTTTGCCTGTATGATCCCCGCTTCCGTGCGGCACGCTATTGAGCCCAAAAAATCTATTTTTCTTATTTCTTTAAAATCTTTGGAGGAACTCAAATCGCTACTTCCCTCCTTTCAAAAATATAAGGAACAAATAAAAGTTATTGAGTATTTTATCTCTCATCCCAAAGGAACATTTTTACAAGATCTACTCGAAGAGCTCCCTATTTCAAAAAGCCCCATCGACACTTTGATCAAAAAAAAGATTCTCCAATCTCAAAAAACATCCGAAGACATTCTCCTAGAAGGCGACTACTTTCCCTCCTCTGCAAAAACACTCACAGAGGAACAAAAAGCTTCTTTTGAAAAAATCTCTTCGAGCTTAGAAAAACAAAAATTTGAGACCCATCTTATCTATGGCATCACCGGAAGCGGAAAAACAGAAATTTATTTACAAGCCATTCAAAAGGCCCTTGATCTTAAAAAAACCACCATCATGCTCATCCCGGAAATCGCCCTCACCGCTCAAACCATCGAGCGCTTCCGATCCCGCTTTCCTGAGCAAACTCTCGCTATTTTGCACCATAAAAGAAGTCAAGGGG
>JBAXUO010000164.1:0-3518 GCA_037129625.1 Chlamydiota bacterium | reverse complement strand
AATGGGCCAAGGAGTTCTTCTCGGATATATTTTTCGTCCTACTATTCTTTGCTCAAAAGAACAGTTTATCCACACTTTGCGACAAGCCTTGCCTCATGAATAACAAAATCATTCGACAATAAATTTTCCTTCTACAGTACAAAACTCACCCTCTAATGGCTTGTGATTTTTATCGACTAGCTGTAATCGTAAGGTATGCTCCCCCTTTTTGACCCCTAACATATAATAGGGTCCCCATCTTTTTAAAAAATCCATAGGTTCATTATCTAAAAAAATATGAACTTTATAGCCATCCGACTCTAAAGTCACATTGCGAATATAAAAATCGAGAAGAATAGGTTTACCCTCTTGAAAGCGAAAATAATTTCCGGGTTCACTATAAATCAAGTAAGGACGATCGAGTCCATCGAGCTTGGGATTTGCCTTAGTGTTTTTTACATAAAAAATTTGAGAAGCGTAGCAGCCCTCTCCTTTTAAACTTTCTCCAAAAGAGCGGGCAGGAAAAACCTCAAGAAGATGCTTTCCTTCCGCTAAAGCGTAAGGAATTTCAAATTGATACATAGTTTCATAATAGCTGTCATTTTGACTAAATAAATCCACAGGAGTGTTGCTTTTTGGAAAATAAGGTCTTCCATCGACAACCACATGAATCGATTGTCCTTCAGGAAAATTAAGCACTTCATCGGCTCTAGGTAAAACGGATTTTATTCCTAAAGGGTACCCCCTTAATCGCAACTGAACTCTAACCGGGTCTTGAGAAACTATATCCTCAGTCAAAGGTAATACGATTTGAAGGATCAACGAATTAGGTTCGGGAGAAGCAGCTACCGGAAAAATCTGAACGGACTCACCTCGAAAGGCGATCAAACAACTTATCAACACCAAAATTTTTTTCATGAGGTCACGAACTCCTATGTTATTCCTTTATCTTGAGACTTACTCTTTTTTTGAAAAATTCTCAAGATATTTTTATAAGTTCATAAACTCAAAAAATTTTAAAAATAGCTCTTTCAGAAAGAAAAAAAATATTTGTACCCAATTTATTAATGATTGTTTAGTGTAATTTTTAATAACGTATGGAGGAATATGAAGGTAAAATTTTGGTTGGATATGATATTGTTTGTGGCTTTTCTTCTTACAGCAGTAACGGGTGTAAGCATTTCCATTTCTGCAGCCCATCACTGGGTCATTTTACATAAATTTTTTGCTGTAACAACTGTCATACTGGTTGTTATCCATATTAGCCTCCATTGGGATTGGATTTCTTTTGCAAGAAAGAAAATTTTTGGCCCAAAAGGACTCTGATATAAAAACCTACCCGAAAATCCCACGAATCAGCAGATACAGTCCAAACGCTATAATTCCAAGCCCTGCAATATGTTGAAAAAATACAATTTTTTTCAAAGAAATCTTCTTTTTCAAAAATGATATCGAAAAACTTAAAATAAACCACCAGGCTAACGACCCTAAAACGACACCCAAAACCAGAAACAGATTTTCATAGATGGCAAATGAAGATAGAGTGGCTCCTACACCAATATAAATCCCCACAAATGCAAAAAGGGTCATCGGATTCGTAAGGGTAAGAAAAAAAGTAGAGGTCAGCAAATGAAAGGGTTTAATTTGCTGTATCTCATTTTTCTTTTGAGAATCATGAGAAAAATAAATATGCCCCCCAAGGCCACAGAGAAAAAGACCGCCCAAAATTTGCAGCCAAACTTTTCCGGCTACTAAAAAAGTCGATACGGCTGACAGCCCTAAAGCAAGAATCACACCATACACTCCATCTGCCAAAGCAGCCCCTAGACCCACCACAAAGCCGGAAAGAAATCGAGTCAGTGAATGTTGAATACAAAGAAGGCCAATCGGGCCAACCGGCATAGCAATAAAAAAGCCCACACAAAATCCTTTCAAAAAAACTTCTATCATGTAACTTTCTCCTATAAGGGCTTTTCTAGGGTTTTTTATGCCTTTTTTCTATAACTCTTTCAAGGTTTTTATCGTTTTTTTCGAAGAAAAATTCTTGGCTATATATATTTCCTTTGGATTATTCTAAAAAAACATGGCACTAACCCTCAAGGAACATATTATGACACAAGAAACAGTTTTAATCCTTACTGCATCCGGAGGCGGTGGCCTTCTTCAAGCAGCTGCCGCAAAAAAGCAAGAAATTCTTCTTAAAAACCCTTCAGCAAGAGTACTAACAAAAGATCTTTTGGCTAGTGATAAATGGAACTGGCTTGGAAAATTTGGAGTCGTTGCCTGGAATCAATCACAAAGACACGGCACTGTCCTTGGCCAAAATCTCTTAGCCTACTTTCAAGCAATTGCCGAATACCTTTTTTGGCCCCAATTCTATTTTGAAACCCTTCATCTTCTACAAAAAGAAAACATTGATCGTGTCATCGATACCCAACCGCTAGCTTCCGGAGCCACCTTACAAGCTATTCAAACCTACAATAAAATAAGCGGAAAAAAGCTGATCTTAGAAAAGTTTATTGTTGACCTCCCTACAAAAAAAGCGACTCATTTCTTTCGTAGCATCCGTAGACTATCTCCCTCATTAAAAGAAATGATCAAAGTAATCACAGTAGAACCCCTTCTGGAACCCAATCAAACCGCAGAAGAATTCTGGCAAAAACACTGTAACCTTTCAGAAAAATCCATATGCTACGAAAAATATCCTATCCGACAAGGTTTCAAAAACTATATGGGCAAAGAAAAACCTAAAGTCCCTTTTCCTATTTTCATTCAAACGAATAGAGATGAAAAGAAAACTATCCAAAAAACCACTCAAAAAGGTTTTATCTCTTCACAGGACAACGAAAACGGACTTGTTTTTACTATTGATCCCAATGATTTTGTGGCTGTTATTCTTCTAGGTTCTCAACCCTCCGAAAATTCCACTTACCGTTACGTTGAAAACTTTATCTTAGAAGGGCAAAAACGAATTGGCAAAAAAACAGCTTTATTTGTGTACTGCGCTGAACACCTCCCTAAAAAAAATTGTCTATTTTCCCGAGTGCATCATCTGGTTGCAAATCACCCTTCTTATCCCAAAGACCTTTCTGTTATCCCCTTTTCCTCACAAGAAGATGATGTGATTGCCTCGTTGTATCATAGAAGCGATCTTACGATCACAAGGTCTGGGGGGCAAACCGGGATGGAACTGATGGCTCTTGCCAAAGGAAAAACATGGATTCATTCCGAATCCAAGTCCGACAAAGATATTATGAAAGGAATGCCTTGCTGGGAGGCGGAAAGCGCCATATATTTGGTAGAAAAATGCAAAGGGAAAATCGTAACGCCCCACTCATTTATTAACCATTTATAGAAAGAAGGAGGCTAAAGAGCCTCCTTCTACTATTTTCTAAAGAACTTTTGATTTGATTTTGCTTATAAGTATAGGCTTTTAAGAAAATTCAGCCCTGATACAATTTCAATTCCTTTTTCCACTTTTTCTCTTTTCAAATTTTTGACAATTTGAGAGGCTGAAATTTTGTATTTTTCATGAAAAT
>JBAXUO010000163.1:0-3557 GCA_037129625.1 Chlamydiota bacterium | reverse complement strand
CTATGCCAGTCTTATAACCTCTATTTTCTTTTTCTCTGGAATAATTATTTCTGTTCTAGGAATTATAGGTCTTTATATTGGTAAAATTTTTGAAGGAATTAAAAATAGACCCTGTTATTTAATTAGAGAAAAGCTAAATGATTCTTCATCTCCTATAATTCCGAAAACACAAAAGTATTCGCCATGACAAACCCAACTTTACATACCCCACGATTACTTTTACGACCTTGGCAAAGCTCCGACTTAGAATATTTTGCAAAAATCAATACGGATCCAAAAGTCATGGAATTTTATCCTCACTTATTAACAAGAGAAGAAAGTGATAAATTAGCAGAAAAATTTCACAATCATTTTTCTATACATGGATATGGTTTTTGGGCCGTAGAAATTCCAAATATTGCTAAATTTATCGGATATATTGGCCTTAATTATTGGAATTTAGATACAAAATTTGCCCCATGCATTGATATTGGTTGGCGTTTAGCTTTCAACCATTGGGGATTTGGTTTTGCCACTGAAGGAGCCAAAGCTGTTCTTCAATTCGGATTTGAGACAATGAAAATTCCTGAAATTGTTTCCATATCAACTTTTAAAAACATACGTTCCCAAAGAGTTATGCAACGACTTGGCATGAAGCATAATCCTTCCGAAAATTTTGAACATCCAAAGCTTCCTTCTGGTCATCCTCTAAGTTTGCGAGTGCTATACCGCCTAAAGCGTAATGAATGGAATTTCTAACTGTACAAAATAGCTTATTAGAGTATTCAAGTCTTATTATTTCTATGATAGAAATTAAAGACCTTTATATTAAAAAAACTTTGAAGGACTTAAAAAAGTCATGTTCTTTAACAAAAGAGAATATTAATGGATAATAAAATTTCTCTATTTTTAATGACAAAAAAAGGATTTGAAGTTCTTCGAGCTTTATTTCAGAGTTATGGACGTGATTTTATTCATGTAGTCATTGCAGCAAAAGATCCCTGTCTCCAAAAAGATTTTTTTTCTGAGATAGAACGCTTTTGTCACGAACAAAATATCCCGTTTTTTGAACGAAAAAACTCACCTTTAATTTCTACAAAGTATTCTTTTGCGATCAGTTGGAGATGGAAGATTCCTCTTGAAAAAAAAACTAAATTAATAGTTTTTCATGATTCTTTATTACCTAAATATAGAGGTTATGCTCCCTTAGTAAATGCTCTTATTAATAAAGAAGAAAAAATAGGAGTAACAGCAATTTTTGCTTGTGATAATTTTGACAAAGGAGAAATTATAGAACAATCTTCTTCCACTATTCAATACCCAATTAAAATAGAAAAGGCTATTGATTTTATTATTGAAGACTACAAGAAATTGGCTCTAAATATTGCAAAAATTATTCAAGAGAAAAAGGTTATTACATCAGTTAAACAAAATGAGAAAGAAGCTTCTTACAGTATTTGGAGAGATGAAAAAGATTATGAGATTGATTGGAAAAATTCTTCTCATTTTATCAAGCGATTCATAGATGCTGTTGCTTATCCCTATGCAGGAGCCTATACATTTCTAAATGAAAAAAAATGCCGAATATTGGAGGCAGAAATTGTTGAAGATGTTTTTTTAGAAATAAGACATTATGGAAAGGTTCTTTTTATCATTAACTCAAAACCCGTTGTGATTTGTGGGAAAGGACTTCTAAAAATTCAAAAAGCTGTTGATGATGCAAACCAACAACCCATCTTACCTTTAACTAAATTAAGAGTAAGGTTTGGTTCGTAAGAAAGACTTCCATTGGAATGATTTCATGATTGAACCTAATGCCCCCATGTAGGCGAATATAAGTTTATAACCAGTCGAGATTTACTTTTGGGCAAAGTTGTTATTCTTTGACCTAAAAGTAAAAGCTATTGGCTGAGTTCAAAATTCTAAAGCACCATAACAATTAATTATGGTAAGCTATCTCAATGAAATATAAACGAATGACTCTCGAGGAGAGAGAAAAGATCTTTGCTCTTGTTAATCAAGGCAAAACCAACCGCAAAATCGCTGAAGCGGTTATACTGACCCTAGTTTCTTTAGACACGGATTTGTGGTAAACTAGAAAACCCAAATCATGAGGAAATTATGACAGAGCAAATACAAAAGAAAATATTTGAAGATTTTACTACTCAAAGACGCTGGACAGCTAGTAAAAAGAAAGCGGCAGTTCTTCGCTTACTTGCTGGAGAGCCTTTAGATGATGTAAGCCGAGAGTTAGGAGTTACAATAGCTCAGCTAGACGGTTGGAAACAAAAAGTTCTTACACAGATGGAAATTCTTTTAAAAGCAAGAGAAGAAGATCCTATTAATAAAGAGCTTGATGCTGCCAAGAAAAAGATTGGAGAGCTTTCTATGGAAAACGAGCTACTTCGAGAAAAGGCTAAAAAGCAAGGCGTTTTTTGGGGCGGGAGGTAGAGGAAATGAGCCAAAAAGCCTCCCCAGGAACTGGTAGAATCTATGGGCTCAAACAAGTGTGTGAAATTTGGGAAGTACCTAGATCTTCTATCTATTTAAAGCGTAAGAAAAATTCAGAAGTCTCTTTGAAAAAAAGAAGAGGACCTAAGCCAAAAGTGTCTGATATTGACATCTTAGAGAAAATCAAAGAAGACATAAAGGGCTCTCCGTTTAAAGGAGAGGGCCATAAAAAGATCCATGCCCGTGTGCGCCGCCAAGGAGATCCTATTAGCAAAAATAGGGTTCTGAGAATAATGGGAGAAAATAATTTGCTTTCTCCTCATCGTCAACCTCAAGGAGAACCTAATCTCCATGATGGTAAAATTATAACAGATAAGCCCAATGAGATGTGGGGTACAGATGGAATTAGAATTGATACAGTGGAAGACGGAATGGTCTGGGGTTTTTTTCTTATAGAGCACTGGAATGCAGAATGCCTAGGATGGCATGCTTGCAAGAAGGGAGACGCTCAAGCCGCTTTAGAGCCTTTGAAGCAAGGAGTGAAAAAGATTTATGGATCGGTAGGCTCTCAGGTTGCTCAAGGGTTGAAGCTCAGAGAAGATCATGGATCACAATATACTGCTGAACAGTATCGCAGCCAATTGAAATATTGGGGAATAAATATTAGTTATAGCTTTATTCAAGAGCCTGAAACCAACGGAGTAGTAGAGCGATTTAATCGGACTCTTAAAGAGCAGGTTGTTCATGGTAGAATTTTTAAAAATCTAGAAGAGGTTCGAGAATTTATAGGCCAATTTATCGAGAAATATAACCGGCATTGGATTCTTGAAAAGCTAGGGTATTTAAGTCCTATGGAAGCAAGGAGGGCTTATGAGAAGCCTGCGGCCTAGAAAAACGTTAGCTACAAGTCAAGCCAAATGTTTCATCGGCTCAAGGCGGCTAGCGCAAGTTTTTTCGTCCGATTCCTCACCCCGTGAGCGAAGCCTTGGGGATTGGACAAAAAACGAGCACAGTCGCCGAAATAATTTTGAAAATAAATGCAAATTCGTGTTTACAAAATTGGGGGCGGTTCACGTTGTGGAACCAAATTCGAATACTCTCCATCTAAAGCCCATAAACAAGCTAGA
>JBAXUO010000162.1:0-3563 GCA_037129625.1 Chlamydiota bacterium | reverse complement strand
TTTTCAAGATTAGTCCATACAGTTAGATCAAAGAAATTTTCTCTTTCGCTCGTATTATGCTATTGGTCCTATGACCAATAGCAAGGGTGAATCGACAAGTGCTTTGTACGGTTTTATCCGCTCTTTACAAAAATTACAAAAAGACTTTTCTCCTAAGTATTTGATAGCCGTTTTCGATGGGCCTGATAATAAAAAGAGCAGGCAAGCTTTGTATGCTGAATACAAAATGAATCGAAAAAAGGCACCACAGGATTTATATGACCAAATTCCTTGGGCTATTTCTTTTTGCGAATGGGCAGGTATACCGGTTCTCTCTATTTCCGGGGTAGAAGCCGACGATACCATTGCAACTATTACTAAAAGGTTCGAAAAAGATTTTGAAATTTTTATCTGTTCCGGTGACAAAGATCTTTATCAATTGGTTTCGGATCATGTCTTTGTTCTTCATACCCACAAAGATAACCTTGTAGTCAATGCTCCAAAAGTAGAAGAGATTTTTGGGGTGAAACCGGCTCAAATGCTAGATCTATTATCCTTAATGGGAGATGCTTCCGATAACATCCCGGGAGTGGAAGGGATCGGTCCTAAATCGGCTTCTGAATTATTGCAAAAAATGGGCTCTTTAGATGAAATTTTAGCCCATCCGGAAAAACTAAGTGGAAAAAAGCAAATGGGCATTATCGAACAAAAAGAAATGGCCCTTTTAAGTCGTCAGCTGGCTACTTTAGATTGCCAAGTGGAAATTCCTAAAGAAAAAGGGTTATATACACTCAAAGAACCTTCCCTCCTTAAGCTTAAAGAATTTTACCGGGAAATGAAGTTCATGAGCTTTTTAGGAAATTTAGAACAGACACTTCAAAAAAATCCATCGGAACAGGAAGTGGTTTCTTATCAGCTTATAAAGACGAAAGAAGAATTGGATCGGTTGATTCACAGACTTTTGAAAGAATCTGACATTGCCATCGATACGGAAACGACCGATGTAAATGCCCTCTTAGCTAAATTGGTAGGGATTGGCTTTTGCGTGCGTCCAAAAGAAGCTTTTTATATTCCATGCCACGGACCTATGGATCGAGAGGTCGTATTAGAAGCTTTAAGAAACTTTTTTGCTGCATCTAAAGCCTCTTTTTGTGGACATAATATTAAGTATGATCTTCATGTTTTAGAAAATGAAAAGATATATGTACGGAACATTGGATTTGATACGATTTTAGCTTCCTATGTTCTTTCCCCGCAAAATAGACAACATAACCTGGACCGATTGGTTTTAGAAAAGTTTAATGTAGTGAAAATACCAATTGAAAGTTTGATAAAGGTGGGAAAAAAAACGATTTCTATGGACGAGGTTTCTATCGAAAAGGTTTCTGCGTATTGTTGTGAGGATGTAGATTATACTTGTCGATTAAAAAAGTTATTTGCCGAAGATTTGAAAAAAGAGGAATTGGAAAAAGTTTTTTATCAGATTGAAATTCCTTTACTTCCGGTTTTAGCAAGGATGGAAACTCGGGGCATCTTCATCGATAAAGATTTTTTTTCCAAACTGCAGGTGGAATTTTCGTCTGAATTACATCGATTAGAAAAGGCTATATATGTCGATGTAGGGGAAGAGTTTAATATCAATTCTCCCAAGCAGATGGGTGAAATTTTGTATCATAAATTGCAATTGCCGTTACCCAAGAACAAGACGTTAGGATTTTCTACAGCAGCCTCTGTTTTAGAAAAATTGGCTGAAGCGTCACCGGTTGTGCAAAAGATTTTGGATTATCGGGGCCTTCAAAAATTGCTTTCTACTTATATAGAGCCTCTTCCCTTAGAGATTCATCCAAAAACTCATAGAATACATGCGAATTTCAATCAATCGGCTACGGCGACGGGAAGACTTTCCTGCCAGGATCCGAATTTACAAAATATTCCCGTTCGATCAAAAGAGGGTCAAAGAATTCGTGAAGGATTTCGTCCTCAAAAGGAGGGTTGGAGTTATTTATCGGCGGACTATTCTCAAATTGAACTCAGGTTATTAGCTCATTTTAGTGAAGATCCCGAGCTTTTGCATGCGTTTCATACAGGGCAAGATATCCATGCTTATACGGCGTCTTTGATCTATGGAGTTACTTTGGAGAGCGTTACAAAAGAGATGCGCCATTCTGCCAAAGCGGTTAATTTTGGGATTTTATATGGACAAGGTCCTTTTGGACTATCGGAGCAATTGGGGATTACTACAAAAGAGGCAGCTCTTTTTATCCAGACCTATTTTGCAAGATACAAAAAAATAGAACCTTTTTTAGACAAGTGTAAAAAAGAAGCGGAAGAAAGAGGGTACTCTTTGACTCTTACGGGTCGAAAAAGGCCTTTGCCTGAATTACATAATCAAAATGCCCAGATTCGATCGGCGGCACAAAGATTGGCTATGAACACGCCTTTGCAAGGGACGGCGGCGGATATTATCAAACTAGCGATGATTGAGGTGGATAAAGAATTAGATAAGAAGAAGTATGAAGGATATATGATCTTGCAAATACATGATGAGCTTCTTTTTGAGATTCCGGATACGGAGATTGAGGCTTTTCGTGATTTGGTGAGTGAGAAGATGGTTAAAATATTTTCTTTACAAGTCCCTTTAGAGGTTGATATAGCCATTGGAAAAAATTGGGGAGAGTGTTAACCTTGAGAAAAGTGGCCGTTACGGGTGGAATTGGATCCGGTAAATCTACGGTTTGTTCTTTTTTAAAGGAACTGGGAGCCTGTGTAGTAAATGCAGATGATCTAGTGGCTCGTTTGTTGTTTCCTACGCATTCAGTCGGTCAAAAAATCATAGAGCTTCTTGGCGTGGATGTTGTTAGTGGCGATACGTTAGATCGAAAAAAAATAGCCGAAAAGGTGTTTAACGATTACGAAAAATTACGAGCTCTAGAGAAAATCATTCACCCCCTGGTTTTTGCTGAAATAGAATGTTTATATTTAAAAGAAAAAAAAGAACCAAAACATCCTGTATTTGTCGTAGAAGTTCCCCTCTTGTATGAGCTTGGAGCTGAAAAAGAGTATGACTATGTCGTTTCGGTTGTGGCAAGCGAAGAAGTTTGTCGAAAGCGTTTGGAAAAAAAAGAACATCCGTCAACAGATTATGATAAGAGGATGAAAAGGCAAATGTCTCCTAAAGAAAAAGAGCAAAAGGCTGATTTCATTATTCATAATGACGGATCATTAGAAGAGTTAAAATTACGGGTAAAATTGTTGTTTGCCCATTTATCAGAGAAGGAGTAATTATCCCCATGAATCAAGAAAATATCATTCCCCCTCCGCTAATTCCCATTAAAAAACCTATTGTGGATAAAGTAGCGGATGAAAATATAGCTGAAAGTCAGCCTGAAATAGAAAGTGTGAATGCCGGTCCCAAAAGGGTAACGAAAATTTCTGAGCTCCAAAGAATGGGAATTGAAGCTTTACATAATTATGCTCGTTCTATTGGAATCAAAAATCTCGGTTCTTTAACCAAATCTCAACTTATTTTTGAAATGGTAAAAACGATTTCTACTATGCCCAATGAGGTACTCTACGGAGAAGGT
>JBAXUO010000161.1:0-3600 GCA_037129625.1 Chlamydiota bacterium | reverse complement strand
GAAACTCCTTTCTTTTGACGCCGGAAATATAAACCCAAGAAGTTGAAGTATTTTTTGAGGCATACCACAAAAAATGCGGTCTTTTGTCAAGAAAACAGGCATGCCCGAAGGGAGTGAGCGCCAAGCGAACGAGCATCATGGAGTCCTTTGGAAAAATTGAGACTCCCCGCAAGGGGCAGAATACTTCTGATACCAAAAAAGCCTTTCGAGGCAGACCACGAAAAGGCTTTTTAGGTAGAGATGAATTTTTCCAAAGGATTTTCTTGCACAAAAGTCAGGCTTGGGTTATTGTAGGCGGATAGAAAGAAAGGAGGGTTACGTGATGGCAAGATAAAACAAAAAACAAGAAAGGAAGTGAGTGATTGAAGTAGCGGTTAAGGACGGCTAAATGGTAAAGTGGGCGATTAAAATCTTATGGCTGGGACTAGAAGGCTAGGGGAAAATTACAATCGGGTTTATATACTGTCTGGTGCATTTATGGGGCATTTTTAAAAATAGAGTTTTACCAACTTCATCGAAAAAGTGGAAAAACTCTATACATTAACTCACCTATTATCAATAAGTTGCGCAAATGGCGCTCCCGAGCACTTGCACTCTTTGAATAGTTTCTTAGCCCTTTATCCCAACCGCCAAGGCCCAATAGAAATATGCCTCCGGGCTAATTACTTTGAGCCTTTCAAGAATCTTGTATTTTTCCTCGAGACGCATATCTTGCACTGATAATGTATCAATATCCTTTATGATTTTACCTGACTTCTCGACCCGGAGTAACCGCAAAATATAAGCGATCTTTCCAAAAATCACCTTGAGCGCCGCTGAATTGACTTCGTCAACCAAATGATTACTAATACGCTCCAGTCCACGATTAATGCTATTGATTTCCTTAAATGAATTATCCGCGCCCTTAATCATCCACTGGGAATACTTCCATGCCACATCTAAAATATCGCCGATAACATCCTCGTGGGTAAACCGCGATCCTCGAAAACCATTCTCCTGCTCTACCGTATTTCCAAACGCTTTTTTAATTTCATCAATGGAAGAAACAAGCTTAAATAAAGATCCCAAATCGATGATCTGTTTAAGAAATTCCATGTCCCGGCCTTCAGTCAGTTTTAATCCGAGGGTTTTGGGTGAAATTACCGTCAGCTTATCTCCAAACAAACCCTCCGCTGTCGGGATTGTAACCACAGCGTCTGTATCCTGCAAAATGAGCGCTTGCCCCTTCAAAGACTTCTTCACCATTTTTGGATAAGGGTTTTCGCAAAATACGACATCTAATAACACGTTTTGCTCTATCTTGGAAAAATGGGAATCGTAAAAAAACTTGAAATGCGCTTTAGGGATATGGCTACTCCTCACGTCCTCCTCAATGGATTTGAATACGCCCGACCTTTTAGCCACGGACCCCAATCGCTCATTAAGCGACGCCTTCTCCTTTTCAGGAAGAAGGATATCAATATCAATGGAAAGCCTTACTGGAGGATACTGATGTAAAAGAATCGATGTTCCACCCTTAAAAATAAGATTGGGGTAAGCCTCAAGCAAAAACGGTAAAAGGTTTAAGGCATAGACGGATTTTTCAAATATCCCCGGATCCTTAAAACCAAGATCCTGCCTCAGCTTCTCTATGATTTGTTTATCAAACACACCCACTCCTCTAACTATCGTCTTTTACCAACTTTTGCAATTAGTTGGCAGAAGTCTATAGCGTAACTATTATTGTTTTCAATGAGTTGCGGAAATAGCTGACGCAAGCACTTGCGTCTTCTACTATAACCTATTAACTCCCTTATATTGATCCGGTAAAGCCTGACCAGATCCCTCCATAACTCGAAATAATCAGAGTGCCCAATGTAAGAATACTTATCAATATCAAGATACATATCTACCAAAATCTTTTCCAAGGCCGGAACATTGCCCTCTCTCGGAGAACGGGATGGCATGGCACGAACAACCACAGGATCAAGGGTAACATCAAATCCCGCAAAAAACGATTTAACCCGCCTCTCCTTCAAAATACCACGGAATTTGCCATACAAATGCTCATGAATAGGAAAGACAAGATCTTTTTCAACCTCTACAAAAGTGATATGATGAGTTTGAGTATGATGATACAGAGGCGCAAAAATCTTTGTATCCCATATCAGAAAATCAACAAGCGGGTAGTTTTTTTTGAGGCACTGCCGGATAACTTCTACCCGCCGAACGGCCGTGAATGGAAACTTTTCAGCAACGTTCGAAAAGAATCCATACCCAGCCTCAAAAACAATCTTCTCTTTTTTTAACTGAAAAAGATAATCCTTCACCAGCTTCTTCTCAAAATTAACATCATGAATAATCTGTGACAAAGAAAAATACCGATGCTTCTTTATGTATTCTCTGACTAATGCTTTTTTATCCAAGACACACCTCACTCCTGACAATCCAAAACTTCCTTAATAATTCCTGCGGGATTTAATGAACTTTTCCAGGTCCTGCGGTTTCACCCGCCATTGACCGATCTTGGTCGCTTTAATCTTTTTGGCCTGAATCAAATCCCGAATCCATTCTTCAGTAACGCCGAATTTCTCGGAGACATCTCTAACGCTAAGATATTTTTTGAAATCATTTACCATAACGGTTCACCTACGCTTATTTTTTGAGTTTTTACCATCTAAATACAACTTCAAACACTTACTATTAGTCCATATTGTATATCTAGAGAAGACAATAGTCAATAAAAAGAGTTGCGAGTATTAGGAAAGTCCCGGGAAAAACACAAAAACCTTTGCTCGGTTATTTATAAAAAATGAACAAAGATTTTGCTTTTAAAAAGTTTAGATTCCTTCAATCTTTAAAAGAATATAGTTACTACTATCTCTCGCTACCCTCTTCTTTCTCTTCTGGTAGATACATCTCCTTCTTATCCTGCGTTTCAGCAGAATCGCTGAAATACGAAGTAGTTCCATCATCGTTCATAATGGTGTTGAGTTTCTCTTTCTCTGATTCTGATAAGATACCAGACATGGCTTCGTTATAGTCTTTGTTGATCTGTCTTTCTTCTTTAAATCTTTCCAGTTTTTCTTTCAAATAATTATAATCCTTTTCAAGCACCCATCTTTGCACATCGTCTAGCCCAGGCGCGCGCGTTGCCTCCAGTAAATCATCCATAGCCTGCCTGCATTGAGAAATGGTTTTAAAATAGGCTATGTCAGAAGATAGCTTGGAAACCGCAATATACTGCTTAGCCTTAGGCATTAAAGCTATATCTCTAATCTGTTCCTCTGTCACCGGATTATTATGTAGAGATAGATCTTTTAATGAATCAGTTGATACGGTTTTTGAATTCATGTATTCACTGACAATAGAAAAAAACTTACCAGAAGTCTCGGACCTGAAGTCATCGTTTACTTTGTAGATGGACTTCTCTCCCTTGTTATTTTCAATTTGCGATGAGGTAATTGTGGTTTCTCCGACAACGGATTTAACAAAGTCTTTTCTGTCGTTGGGGATATTTATCTTCTTAAAGATATCGGAAAGCACATCAATTTTACCTCCCTGCACCAAAGGAATGCCTTCGGCGTTCTTAAGGAAAGCAAAAGGATCCTTTCCTTCTTT
>JBAXUO010000160.1:0-3665 GCA_037129625.1 Chlamydiota bacterium | reverse complement strand
AAAAGTTTAACTTATTCTATCCTATTTTTCTGTCCAGTTTTTGCCGACCACCACAGATTGAGGTCAGAAAAATTGGAAGTGTCGATAAGACACTTTACAAAATTCAATAGTAAAAAGGTCTTATCACAATTGCAAAAATTCACACCCACGAGTTTACAATTTTCGAAGTGCACACCTTGGAAGCGGCATTGATTCACTTTAACGAGGCTCAAATTACATCCCTTCATTTTACAATCGATAAACTTGGCATGAGAAAAGTTGCTTTCAGTAAAATCGCAATTTTCAAAACTGCAGCGAAAAAGCACATAATTCTCCCAATTCTCTCGGGTAAAATTTTCTTTAGAAAAAAGCTGATCTGTATATTCCTTTTCTGACATAAAACCTCTTGGAATAACTATACACTATTCGTTTCGAAGTGACTTGTAAAGCCCCTCAACAGAAAACTTTCTTAACCTTTTATACGATACAAATAAAAGTTCTTCTTTCAAAAGAAAATTTTAAGAAAAAAAAGAGAATTCGCAAATCCAAGTCTTATGTGGTTTAAAACCTAAATTTCTCATTAAAAGGAATCTCTTTGAGAGGGATCTCCACCAAATAAATGACTTTGAGCATTAGGTTGGAAGCAAGGCGCTAAAATACGATTTCCATATTCTGCACGTTCAAAACTTGCATAGAGTTTTCTTCCATTATAAGGAGTAAAAAGACCATAAATGGCAGAGAGCTCAAGACCAAAGAAGACAAGAGGAGCAGCGATGATTCTTAAAAGATCTTTACCTGTTTCTAAAAGATGAGCTTTGAAGTGATGATGTCCTTGCATTCTGAAATGAGAAAAAGTCAAAAGTTTAAATATGCGGTAAGCAATGTTAATGATAAGAGCAGTAGCATGAACAAAGGGAGTTCCTAAAGTCAAAAGAAAACACTTTACCCTTACAACTTTTTTCGTTTCATTCCAATAGAGCTTTCCTGTTGTTTTGTCTATGAGGTATTCAGGTATCTTCTTTCCATTTTCATAAATATAGGAGCTACCACCATCGGCTCCTTTTGCAGTGATTTCCCATTGATTCCAAGGAATAAAATCTTTTAAAGTTACTGGTAGACTCATGTTGTTTCTCCATCTTTATTTTTTAATAAATAAATTATAACCGAAACTAACTAATTTTGTCACGGAAAAAAATGTAAATAAAGATAAATTATTTCTTACTAATTACAATCAATAAACTTGGAATGAGAAAAGCTGATCCGTGTATTCTTTTTCTGACATAAAAACTCTTGGAATACCTATACAAAAATTATATAATCTCTCGATACACTATTCGTTTAAAAAAATATGGTTACCCTGTAGGACAAAATAATGAGCCAGCATCCGAAGTTTATTATCATCTATGTGACTTGTGCTTCTATGGAACAAGCAAAAGAAATAGGAAGACATCTCTTAGAAAAAAAACTTTGTGCGTGCGTTAATATTCTCCCGGAAATGCATTCTTTATACTTTTGGCCCAAAGCTCCTACCGTCGAAGAGGGAAAAGAAGTGGTTCTCTTACTCAAAACTAAAAAGAGCCTCTTTGCCAATATAGAGAAAGAGATACAAAAGATGCACAGCTATGACATCCCTTGTATCTTTTCTTTCCCGATAGAGAACCTTTCGTCCGATTATGAAAAATGGATCGAAGACCAACTTTCTTAACTTCCTATCCTCTATAGAGAAGAAATGCCTCAATCCCTATAACGGCAATCGCTATACATAAAACGGCTACAAGAAGAATTTTTCCACCCGGAATATAAAAAGAAGATGTCAATTTCTTATGATATCTCCCCTTCCAAACCAGCCAAGCCGGAAGAATACCATTTAAAAAGGCTTCACCGAAACCTCCTGCAATGCCGATGGCTATCAAGAACACGGAAGGGTTCATAGCAGTAAAGATAAAAGGCGGGACGAAGGTTAGCAAAGTGAGACCGACTCTACGAAAACCGGTTCTCTCTTGAATACCCAAGCCATCTCCTAAGAAATCGACAATGGAAAAAGCCACACCTAGAAAAGAAGTGACGATGGCAAAAAAAGCAAAACTTTGGCCAAAAACCATAATGCTTTTTGCGCCGACCAAATTTAGTAAAGCATCTGTTACCGGACTTCCTTTTCTCATGGTCTCTTGTATTACTTCTTGAGGAAGAATACCGATGATTAACCACTGCCAAATTAGATACACAACTAGAGGTAGAAGGGTTCCCCATAAAATAGCTTGTCTCATCACTTTACCTTTGTCTTCAAAGTGGGTGGTCAAAGAGGGAATCACGTTGTGGTAGCCAAAAGCACTAAAAAGAACGGGAAGGGCTAATAATATAGGAGAATAGTGGGTATATCTAAGTTTTTCTAAAGATACGTGAGAAACGCCGGACCCAACCAGGGCAAAATAAGAAAAAACAAGACCCACCATAAGAATGTAATTCACTTTATCGACAAAATGCAAACCTAGAGCTACTATCGAACCAAAAACGAGTCCGAAAACGGCAAAAGAAGACCAAGAAGAAAGAGTCCATCCGAATACAGTTTGAAAAAAAGAAGCAAAAATAGGAGCTCCGGCGGCGAAGTAAGCGATCATAAGGCAATAATACAAGAAAAGAAAGGTGCCTCCGGCCAAGACTTTTTCTTTCTTTCCTAAAATTTTTTCCGTCATCGATAAAATGTTGGCTCCTTTTGGCATCCATAACGTAGCTTCTAAAAACAGAAGGCCTGTGATGACCATAAAGATCCAAACGAACAGGGTAACGAAAGTAGAGGGGATAAAACCGATTTGTCCGGTGACAAGGGGGATGCCGAGCATACCGGCACCGATTGTAGTCCCTGCTATAAGAAGGGACGCACTAATGATTTTTTTTGTTGATGATTGCATAACTCTTTTTCTCCTTTTGATTTCTATGCACAAACTATCTGAATGAAAAACAAAGATCCCCCCTTAGGGGTGGAAAAAAAGAGTCTGGTAGAAAAAAAAATTCATAAGTTTAACTTGTTTAGAATGTATGATAAAAAAAACTGAAGATTACTGCAATGGTATTACAAAAAAAAGAAGGGATAGTTATTGAGATTAAAGCCCAGCCTGGGGCGCGGAGGGAAGAAATCACTTCTTGGAAAGAGGGGATTTTATATGTAAAGATCAAAGAAAACCCGGAAAAAGGAGAGGCGAACGAAGCGCTTTGTATATTTCTTGCAGAATTTTTTGATATATTGAAAAGAGATATTTTGCTGATACAAGGAAAAACTTCTCGAAGGAAGAAAATTTTTTGTAAAGGTCTTACTGTGGAGCGTTTTCTAGAAACGATTCGGCAAAAAAATATTCATTGTAATTAATAAAATTCAGATTATTACACAATCATTCTAAAAAGAATCATTTTTATTTACATAAAATCAAAAAGCTAATAAAGTATAGCTGCGTTTAATAAAACAATGGAAGGTATTACCATGAGTATAAACCCAACAAATTTAAAATTTTTAAAAGAAGAATATTCACATGCAACATTAGAAACTTTTTGCCAAAATGCAAAAGAAAATAAACCCATTTCTATCAATATCGAACCCTTATACCAAAAGCTGAACTTCGGTTTTTGGACAGGAATTGTGATAAAGCAACACTTATTCTGTAAATTCGATCTCCCTCTTCTTTTCTCCCCAC
>JBAXUO010000016.1:0-14451 GCA_037129625.1 Chlamydiota bacterium | reverse complement strand
GTGCGGATAAACCAAAGAAGGGAATTGTGGGGAAGGCGGGGATACATCCCATGAGGAACAAAACACCACCGGCTATTAAAAGAGCTTTTGGTTGTTTTAAAATTTGTTCAGAAATCTCTTTACCGAGGTTGGAATCCTTTTTTTCACTCGAGACTCTTGTCGTTACGATACCGGCTGTGATAGCGATGATAAGAGCGGGGATGATGGAGACAAGACCATCACCGATGGATAGCAGAGAATATTTTTTTATGGCTTGGGAGGCGCTCATATTGTGCATAGTCATACCGATGATAAGACCGCCGATGACGTTGATAACAGCAATGACAATGCCGGCGATGGCGTCTCCTTTTACGAATTTCATGGCGCCGTCCATGGCTCCATAGAGTTGACTTTCCTTATTGAGGCCGAGTCGAAGTTCTCTTGCTTGCTGAGTATCAATAATCCCGGAACGGAGATCGGCATCGATGCTCATTTGTTTTCCCGGCATGGCATCTAAAGTAAAACGGGCTGCGACTTCGGCGACTCTTTCAGCACCTTTTGTTACAACGACAAATTGAACGATAACGATGATCAAAAAGATGATTCCACCAACGACAAAATTACCTCCGACGACAAATTTTCCGAACGCAAAGATGATTTTTCCGGCGTTGGCATGTAAAAGAATTTGTCTTGTAGAAGAAATATTTACCCCTAGCCTATAGAGGGTTGTGATTAAAAGAAGAGAGGGGAAAATAGAGAGGTGAACTGCTTTTTGTATGTAAAGAGAGACGAAAAGTAAAGAGATGGCAACGGCAAGGTTAATAGAGATTAATATGTCGATTACAGCGGGCGGGAGTGGGAAGATAAGCATTAAAATAATACAAATGATAATAATGGCTAAGATTAAATCGCTGGATTTAGTAACCATGGAGAGAATTTTATCTCCACCTAGGAAGCGACTCAGTCTTTCAAAAAACTTATTCATCGTAAAAATTCCGGTTTTTCTTCTTCTGCCCTTTCTAAGGAGATTACCCATTTCAGAATTTCAGCGATAGCCTGATATGTTTCTTTTGGTACATACTGATTAATTTTCCCCTGAAAAAATAAGGTTCGGGCGAGGTCAACATTTCTCATGATGGGGATTTGATTTTCGTTGGCAATTTTAATGATTTTTTCTGCCATTTCTCCTTGACCCATGGTTAATATTTTAGGAACTTCATTGGTTTTTTCATCATAACTGATAGCTACGGCAATATGTGTGGGGTTTGTGATAACAGTTCTTGCTTTTTTTGCAGCGCTAGGTCCTGGAGAATAAGCGATTTCCCGAAACATTTCCTTTCGTTTCCACTTAAGTTGGGGGTCTCCTTCGGTATCTTTGTATTCTTGTTTGACTTCAAATTTTTCC
Source organism: Chlamydiota bacterium (assembly GCA_037129625.1). Classification (GTDB taxonomy): domain Bacteria; phylum Chlamydiota; class Chlamydiia; order Chlamydiales; family SM23-39; genus JBAXUO01. The sequence continues at coordinate 13,067 of JBAXUO010000016.1, read as the reverse complement.
ATCATCATTTCTTTAGCAAAGGTTCTTTTTTGAAAGGCCAAGTCGAAAATAGCGATAGCTATAAAAAAAAGGCCGACTTGAATGGATGCTTTTTTTAAGAACTCTTCCACGATAATGGCGGAGGCTGCAGCAGGTAGGCGGACGGACATGATAATTTCCGGTAGCATTTTCCATACGATGAGATAGATGATAATGGAAGCTACTGAAATTTTTAGGATAGACTTCAAAAGCTCCACAAGGACTTTCAATTTAAATTTTTGTTTAATACCTTCTACAGGGTTAAGTCTTTTGAGATCGAATTTCATTGCTTCCATGGAGAAAACAGGGCCGATGATTAAGAAGTTCACAAGAACGCCGATAAACATGACGATGAGAAGTAAGGGAGTGCTGGTTATAAAGATAACCCGTATGGCCTCAAGGACGATAGCACCGCCTCGATGTTCTAGGTCTATGTTTTCTGTTATGGATTGGAAGGATTGAGTGAGGTAGCCGGCGAGGTGTTGAAAAAAGAAGGAAGAGAAGGCAAGGGTTCCTAAAATAGCGACTAAGAAGGTAAAAGCAGCAGGAAAATCTTGTGATTTAGCTACTTGACCTTTTTTTCTTGCGTCTCTAAGTTTTTTAGGTGTTGCTTTTTCTGATTTTTCTGCCATGTAAAAGGGTACCAATGATCTACATCTTTTGTAGTCGATTTTCCCTAGAGGAGTCAATGAGAATTTTGTAACAGGAAGAAAAGGATTTTAATTTTGAGTAATTTTATCAAAACTGTTCTCAATATTTTCGTTGATTGGAGGGGGCCTTTGATAGAAAAAACTTGCCGATCTTTTTAAGATAGGGAAGATGGACTTTTTACCTTTTGTTCTGTAAGCTTAGGATCGGGTAGTGGAAAATTTTACCTCAAATCTGTGTCCAAAGAAACCGATGGCAGTATAGGAGATAAGCATGAAGAAAAATTTCAATCTTATTGCAATCTCTGCAATTCTAATTGCTGTTGGTTCCGTTGTAGAAGAATTTCTCTTACCTTACAAATTCTCATTTTTGACCCTAATGGGGATTGCTTTGGTCCTATTGACTTTTGTATTTATAGGTTCAGTGATTTGTGAATTTTCAAAAACTAAGGATCGTAAATTTTTTGGAGGGGGGCTAATTCTTGGTGCTATTTTTCTAAAAGACACTTGGACGACTTTAATTAAAATTTTGCACCAATAACGAAATGCTAAGCAATAAGCTTGGCATCCTTTTAATATAGAGAAGTATACGAAATAGAAAAAAATATTTAAAAATTCTTGGAAAAATACAATTCTTCCCTCTTTTCATGTCACTCGATGGGATTATCCAAAAGAAATCCTTACCAAGGAAGGAGATTGGCTTGCTTATCGACGAAAAGAGCTTGATTAACAGTTTAGTTATGGAAAAATAAAATCACGTCCCCATCTTGCACAACGTATTCTTTTCCTTCTGATCTGGCTCTACCGGCTTCTTTGGCGCCCACTCTGCCATGATATTTGACAAATTCATCAAAGGAAATCACTTCCGCCCGAATAAATCCCTTTTCTAGATCAGAATGGATTTTGCCGGCAGCTTCAGCGGCAGGGGTTCTTTTGGTGATTGTCCAGGCTTTGGTCTCCATTTCTCCCGTCGTTAGATAAGTAACGAGATCTAAAAGAGAAAAAGCGGCGCGAATGAGTTTGTCCAGACCCGATTCTTTTAATCCTAATGTGTTTAAAAATTCTTTCGCTTCCGCTTTGTCGAACTGGGCAATTTCTGATTCTAGCTTAGCACAAAGGGGGATTACCAAACTGTTTTCGTTTTCCGCATATTTTGTTACCGCTTGTACAAATTTGTTCTCTTCAAGCGTTGGTAAATCGCTTTCTTGAACATTAGCTACATAGAGTACTTTTTTAGCTGTCAAAAAAGTGTAAATTTTTAAACATTTTTCTTCTTCTTCAGTAAGTGTTTGGAGAGAGCGGATGGGTTTTTCTTTGTTGAGATGCTCAATGGCTTTTTGTAAAAAACTGGCAGATACGGCAAATTCTTTTTTGGCCTTGGCTTGCTTTTCAATTTTTCGATAGGCATTTTCTGCGAGTTCTAAATCGGAAAGAATGAGCTCAAGATTAATTATTTCGATATCATGAATCGGATCAATTTTCCCTTCTACATGAATAATTTCTTCATTTTCAAAACAACGAACCACATGAATGATAGCATCTGTCTCACGAATATTCGTTAAAAATTTATTTCCAAGGCCTTCACCTTTTGAGGCTCCTTTTACCAGGCCTGCAATATCTACAAACGCGACAGTAGCATAAACAATTTTTTGACTTTTAGAAAGTACAGCAAGGGTGTCGAGTCTTTCGTCTATTACTTCTACGATACCAAGGTTAGGATCGATAGTGCAAAAAGGGTAATTTTCAGCTGATACCTGTTTTTTGGTGAGCGCTTGAAAAAGAGTGGATTTTCCGACATTGGGAAGTCCGACAATACCGCAGGATACATTCGTTTTGGACATGGTTACCTCTTGAAAGATGGTTTAGAGAATATACAAAAACAAGGTTTTTTTATATGGGGAAATACTCGAAGATTTTTTTTATTTCGATAAGTTTTTATCGAAAGATGCGAAGGAATTATTTCTTCTTCTGTTTGGATGTGAACCGGATAAATTCCATCCGGAGGGAGAGTGAAATATTTGTGGGGTAGTACGGCGTGAGAACATAAAGAAAAATATAAAGAATAAGGACGCCCTAAGAGATGGGTGATCTCAGGAAAATTTCCTTGCTGTATGGCCTGTCGTATCCGTGTGCTGGAGATTTCGTGGCCAAAGACTTCGAGAGGAATAGATTCGAGAGAAAAGCCATTTTTTTCTCCAAGGCGCGAGAGAGCTTCTATGGAACCTTGTTTTTCATATCCGATAGTGGCCCTTTCACCGATTACGAGATGAGAAATAGAAAAACATTTTAAAAAATCCGTATAGGAAGTTTTAGAAAAAGAGGGGGTAAAGGGGAGTTGTAAAACATAATCAATCCCGAAACTTTCAAAAAGAATTAATTTATGTTCTAAGGAGGTGATCCATTGCTTAGAGGTTTGATTGAGTAAGGTGCCGGGTGGATTGGAAAAGGTGACAAGAAGCGTTTTGTGAGAATGTTTTGAAGAAAGATCTTTCATCTTTTGAAAAATCTTTTGATGACCTTTGTGAACTCCATCAAACATTCCTAAAGTAAAGATAAACGGTCCTTTGGGCAGAGAGTCCAAACTATAGAATGTTTTCATGTCGAACCCATTTGGCTAGAGGGACACAACTGGTAAGATCTTTTTGATGGAGGCTATCTTCGATATGGTAGGGCCCAATACGTATTCTTTGTAGAGATTGTAAGTAGGCTCCGCAAGAGAGTTGTTCTCCTAGATCATGAGCGAGGCTTCGGATGTATGTTCCTTTGCTGCAGGTAATATGAAGATCTAAATGAGGGTAGGCGTAATGAATGATTTGAACATAAAGAGTGACTTTTTCTTTTTTTCTTTCAATGGTAATTCCTTTTCGAGCTAACTCATAGAGTTTTTTCCCTTGGACTTTTTTTGCAGAAAACATGGGGGGCGTTTGTTCTATAGTTCCATGAAAAGAGGTTGCTATGACTTGTTGAATTTGTTCTAAAGAGGGGACATAGGAAGAAACGAAGATAGTAGGGCTTTCGCTGTCATAAGTTTCTGTTTTGGCTCCGAAGCATAGACGGCCAACATACTCTTTATCATGAGAGAGGAAAAGATCGGACATTTTGGTGAACTTTTTTCCTATAAGTAAAATCATAAGACCGGAGGCGAAAGGATCGAGAGTTCCTGCATGACCAATTTTTTGTATATTCGTGAGTCTTCGTAGGGTGTTGACTAAACTAAAAGAGGTCTTTCCTTCTTCTTTATTTATGAGAAGAACCCCTTCCAAAGAAAGGTGTTCATCCATTTTTTCTCTTATCATCCTCTTCGTGAATCTTTTGGAGAATTTTTTCAATTTTTAAATGCTCTTCAACAGCTGTATCAAGCTTGAAAACTAGGGAAGGAAAATAGTGGATGGAAACTTTTTTAGAAGCTTTTAAAGCAATAAAGGTCGCTGCACTTTGTAGAGCAGCAATGGTAGCTTTTTTTTCTTCATCTGAGCCCAAAACACTTACATAGACTTTTGCATGGCGTAAATCCGAAGACACATCTACACTAGATATGGAAGTGAAATGGGCAACTTTTGGGTTATTTACTTCCTTAGAAATAACTTCAAAAATCACTTCTCTAAGAAGAGAGTTTAATCGTTCGGTTCTTAAATGTTTCATATTTCTTGTTCAATGTAGGTGATTTCATAGGATTGGATTTGATCTTCTTCTTGGAAATCGGAGAAATTATCTAAGACAATACCACATTCGATTCCTTTAGAGACCTCTTTTACATCATCTTTTACACGTTTTAGAGAAGAAATTTTTCCTTTCCAAATGATTTCACTTTTACGAAGAAGGCGTACAAAATGATTACGTTTGATAATTCCACTTGTCACAATACAACCGGCAATTTTCCCTAATTGAGAAGACTTAAAGATGGTTTTTATTGTAGCTTCTCCCATTTCATGCTCTTCAGGAATTTTGTCTAACAGGGCTTTCATTAGCGCTTTTACATCATCGATAGCATGGTAGATAATATCATGAAGACGAACGTCTACTTTAAGCTCTTTGATAAGAGATTCTGCATGGTATTCTACGTGTGTATGAAACCCGAGAATTACTCCTTTTGAAGCAGCCGCAAGTTGTACATCCGATTCGCAAATTTCTCCTACAGCCGAATGAATAATTTCCAGTAATATTTTATTTGATTGTATTTTGGAAAGAGAATTCTTTAATGCTTCTAAAGAACCTTGAACGTCGGCTTTCAATAGTAGACGGAGTATTTTTTTGGGAGCATCATCTTTTTTCAGTTGTAAAAGGGTTTCTAAGGACCCTTTTTTTGATGTTTGTAAAATATGACGCTTTTGTCCTTCTAAACGATCATGAGCAAGTTCTCTAGCTTCTTTTTCATTTTTTACGGTTATAAAAGTATTTCCGGCATCTGCAAGTCCTGATAAACCGGTGATCTTAACAGCTACAGAAGGACCGGCTTCTTTGACTATGTGATTGAATTGATCGTACATTGATTTTATACGACCCCACTGATCTCCAAATACAATCGCATCTCCAACACGTAAGGTTCCATTTTGCACAAGCACTGTCGCTGTAATTCCAATTCCTTTGTGCATTTCGGATTCTAAAATGGTACCACGAGCTCGAGTGTTTTGATTCGCTCGAAGTTCTAAAATTTCAGATTGTAAGGCAAGCATTTCTAATAATTCATTTATCCCTTTTCCGGAAGTTGCGGAACAGTTTACCGTGATGGTAGTTCCTCCCCATGCTTCAGGTAACAGTTCATGATCTGACAATTGTCTATAGACTTTTTCAGGATCAAAGTCTGGTCTATCCGATTTATTTATAGCGACAAGGATAGGTACTTGAGCTTCTTTAGCTTGACGAATAGCTTCTTCCGTCTGAGTTTTAATTCCTTCATCACCGGCGATTACAAGAACAACAATATCCGTTACGTTAGCTCCTCGAGCACGCATGGATGAAAAGGCTTCATGACCTGGTGTATCTAAGATTGTGATAAGGCCGGAAGGGGTTTGTGTTGTAAAAGCTCCAATATGTTGTGTAATCGCTCCAGCTTCTTGAGAAGCTACATTCGATTTTCGAATACAGTCGATAAGACTCGTTTTACCATGATCTACGTGACCCATAAATGTAATTATCGGTGGGCGAAGGACACTATCACTAGTAGTGGTTTCAGCAATTTCTTCTTTGATCGATTTATTGGTAACTCGGAGTCTATCTGCCTCAGAAGTATCGATGGAAATTTCACATCCAAAATCATGGCCAAGCAATTGGATAACAGTTTCATCATCAAGTAGATCATTTAAGGTCATTACAATGCTTTGACGAAATAGCTTGGCAATTAGTTCTGATGATTTCAATTTCATTTCAGAGGCAAGATCCTTAATGGAAATTGGAATTTTGACTTTGAGAGAGGTCGGTCTGATAATGACATCTTCTTTGATCTCTCTTTTCTGTAATTTATGACTGGATCGAAACTTTCTCCAACCTTCATCGTCCGAAGAACGAAGCCCTTGACGATCGCGAGCATCAAAACTTTTCTTTTCAATTTTTTTAACCGTTTTAAAATCTCGAAAAGCAGGTTTTTTTATAGAAGAGCCATCTTCTGCTAATGGTTCTATTCCGGTTGTAATTCCTTTCTTTGTTTTTTCTTCTTCAGTTAACTTTGGAATTTCGACTTTAGGAGAAGGTACAGGAACTTCTTCTTTCTTTTCCGGCGTAGGGGAGATAACTTTGGTTTCGCTTGGAATTGCGTGCTTTACGACTGAAGCTTCGAGAGGCGGCGAGATTTCTTTAGGAGGTGGTAGCGTCACCTCTAGGACTTCTTTTTCTGCAATAATAGTTTTTTCGCTCAAAACAGGTTCAGCAGATAAAGGGACTGGAATCTCTTCTAGTTTTTTCTTAGGGACGATAGGCCGCTTTAACTTACTTAACGCTTCTGCAATTTGTGTGTTTTTTACATTGAGTTTGATTTTAGCCAAAGCTTTTACCCCTTCAATTTTTTCTGGATTTGTTCAGTCAATTTATCAGCCATATCGAGATAATTTAAACCTGGAGCTGCTTGTATAAGATCTGTAGGATTAGCTAGCAACGTTTTTCGAATGGTATCAAAGCCTGCGCTTATAAGACTTTCTATAATAAGCGAACTGATCCCTTCAATTTTTAAAGGCTGATCTAATATGGGATTTTCTGTATAACCCAATTCTACCATTTGTACAGCAATGAGCTTTTGATGATCGGTCATTTTTTGAACCGTTAACTCAACTTCTAAAAGCCTAGCAATAAGTCGAGCGTTCATCCCTTTTTTTCCGATAATTATCGGATAATCTTCATCATTCACAACAATGACGATCCTATTTTCGCTGACTTTAATCCTTTTGATTTCTACAGGAGCTACAGCATTTTGTAGTAATTGTAATGAATCATCTGCGTAAGGTATAACATCAATTTTTTCATTATTCAATTCTCGAATTATATTTTTAATTCGAGTTCCTCTAACTCCAACACAAGTTCCTACAGGATCTACTTTAGAGTCATAAGAACGAACTGCAATTTTTGTTCGATATCCCGGCTCCCTCACGATTTTTTCAATAGAAATAGTTCCGTCATGAAGTTCAGGGACTTCAGAGATAAAGAGTTGTTTGACAAACTCAGGATGTGACCTTGTCAAAACTACTTCTGCGCTGTCATTATCAGTATCATGAACTTCTAGTAGGAGAGCTTGAACCCTTTCGCCTACATGGAACTTTTCAGTTTTTGGATAATTTCTTTCCGGTAAAATGGCTTCCACTTTACCTAAGTCTACCATTAGACTTTTTCCCCTTACTATTTGCTTTACAGTTCCTGAGATCAACTCATTAATACGATGTCGATATTCTTCATAAATCACGTCTCTTTCAGCTAATCGAAGCTTTTGAGAGATTAACTGCCTTGCTGTTTGAGCGGCAATTCTGCCAAAATCTTTTGGCATGAAAGGGACTTTGATCTCTTGCCCGATCTCAGAAAGAGGATTTAAAAGTTTTGCATCTTTTAGAGAAATTTCTTCCTCAGAAGTGGTTACAGCTTCCACAATAAGTTTTTTGACCGAAACAAAAATTTCACCGGTTTTCGGATCAATATGTACAGCGACATTTTCTTGAGGAATATCCGGCATGCATTTTCTTGCAGCCATATGAAGAGATTCTTCAATTGCATGCACCACTACATCACGTTTTATTCCTTTTTCTCTTTCTAAATACTCAAAAATAGCTACTAAATCTTTATTCATCCCATGCCTTTTTTTCAGGAAATCACTATTGGAAAAAAAGAGCCCAAACAGGGCTCTTTTTCCAAATTATTTTACTCTTGTTCTTCAGAGGGTTTTTCCTCTTCTTTTTTCTTTGCTTTTTTCTTTGAAGATTTTGCACCAACAATGATATCGTCCCGATTTACTTGATTTCTTTCAATTAAATATTCTTTAATCGATAGGGCAATTTTCTTGTGCTCTGGATCTACTTTAATTACTTTAGCTGAAATTGAATCTCCTTTCTTCACAATCTCTTCGACCTTGCCAAAAGGCTGATCAGATAACTCGGAAACGTGAATAAATGCTTCAATTCCAATGTCTAATAAAACAAAAATACCAAAAGCTGTAATTTTGGAAACAGCTCCATTTACAAGCGTTCCAATAGGAAGCGTTTTTTCAATTGTTTCCCAAGGATTTGTCGTGAGCTGCTTGACACCTAAAGTGATTTTTTTACTTTCTTTGTCAACCGATAGAATCACAGCTTCCACTTTATCGCCTTTTTTCAGAACTTCAGAAGGGTGGGATACTTTTTTGATCCAACTCAAATCTGAAATGTGAATGAGACCTTCCACTCCCGGCTCTAATTCAACAAAAGCACCATAGTTAGTGAGCGCTCGAATTTCTGCTTGCACACCGGTTCCTACAGTATATTTCTTCTCTACATCTTCCCAAGGATTTCTTTCTAGTTGCTTGATCCCAAGAGATATTTTGCCTTCGTCTTTTTGGATGGAAAGTACAATCGCTTCTACTTCATCCCCAACAGCTACAAACTCACCCGGATCAGTTACATTTTTTGTCCAAGACATTTCAGATACGTGAATGAGTCCTTCAATGCCCGGCTCAATTTCAATAAAAGCTCCATACGAAACTAAATTGACAATTTTTCCTTTGATGCGAGTTCCCGGAGGATATTTTTTCTCTACTTCTTCCCAAGGATTTTTTTCTTTTTGCTTTAATCCTAAAGCTACTCTTCCTTTTTCTTTGTCAATGCTTAGAATCATGATATCTAATTCTTGTCCCATGCGAGCCATTTCGGAAGGATGACGAATTCTTTTCCATGTCATATCAGTGATGTGAAGTAGACCGTCAATACCGTCTAAATCAAGGAAAACTCCAAAGTCGGTGATGTTTTTAACAATCCCTTTTCGAATGTCCCCAACATGAATATTTTCCAGAACCTCAGTTTTTTTGGAGGCTCTTTCTTCTTCTAAGAGCTCTCTACGAGATACCACAATGTTCTTTCTTTCAATGTTGATTTTTAAAATTTTGAATTCATAAGTATTGTCTAAAAATTCATCGAGATTTTTAATTCTCTTATTGTCAATTTGCGAACCGGGCAAAAAGGCTTCGATCCCAATATCGACCATAAGACCACCTTTGACCTTACGTACCACTTTTCCTTTAACAATCGAACCTTCTTTGCAAGAGGTGACGATGTATTCCCATTGACGGAGCTTCCTTGCTTTCTCATGGGAAAGAACAATTTGACCATCAGATCCTTCCATTTTATCGATGTAAACTTCTACATTGTTTCCAAGAAATAGCTCAATTGGATCTGAAAATTCAGAAATAGGTATTAGACCTTCTGATTTTAACCCCACATCTACTACTACAAAATCTTTTGTGATTTCAGCAATTTTACCTCGAAGAACTTCTCCGGCTCTCATGGATTCTAAAGCAGTTTCACTCTGAGAAATAGCTTTTTTGTTAAGTAGGGATTGGAATTGTTTGGCATCGTCTTCTAAAAATAAAACATTATCTAAAATATTTTTTTTAGTGTCCCAGCCGTGGGTTGATTGATTTGTCATGTTAAGGGTTACTCCTGTTTGCTTGTTATAAGGAAAAAGTCTAACAAATTCTATGCAATATAATCAATGTACAAAAAAGTTTTGCAAATCCTTGTGTACAAAGATCTTTTTAGGGATCATTCTATATTTTCGATTTTTTTTTTAAAATATAATTTCTAGAAACTTGAAAAAAAACCCCGGATTTTCTATAACCCATTTAAAGGTGAGATGCAATTTGGTATATTTAAGTGCGTTAATCACCACTCCTTATAGGAAGGCGATTGAAGAATGTTAAATAAATATTTGAAAGGCCTATGAGTACTTTGATCATGAAATTTGGAGGGAAAAGTCTTTCTACTCCAAAAAAATTCCACCGCATTGCTTCGATTATTCAGCAAAGAGCTACTCAGTTTTCTCGTGTAATTGTTGTCGTTAGCGCTATGGGAAGTGCTACGGATAAGCTGATCTCTTTAGCTAAAAAAGTCCATGAATCACCTCCCTCCAGAGAATTAGATATGCTAATTTCCGTGGGAGAGAGAGTGAGTATTTCTCTATTAGCCATGGCGCTTTCTAAAAATAAATTGGAGGCTATTTCTTTTACCGGCAGCCAATCGGGCATCATTACTTGTTCCAATCATGCCGATGCTAAAATTGTGGATGTTCGGCCTCACAGAATTATTGATCAGTTGAAAACAGGAAAGATTGTGATTGTCGCGGGATTTCAAGGTGTCAGTCGGACCGGGGAAATTACGACGCTCGGTCGTGGAGGCTCTGATACTACTGCGGTGGCTTTAGCCGCTGCTTTAAAGGTTCCTACTGTGGAATTTTATAAAGATGTTCCCGGGATTTTTGCTGAAGATCCTAAGAAAAATGCCCAAGCAAAAATATTTTCTTTTATGAAATATGAGGAAGCTTATCGTTTGACATTAGATGGGGCTAAAGTGCTTCATCCAAGATCCGTTCGCTTGGCTGAAAAAAATGGGATTCAACTTCATGTCTTGTCTTTTAAAGGATTTCGGGGGAAAGTGACAGGAAGGGGAACTGTTATAGGACAGGATGCTGTTCTTACAGAGGGAGCCCCAATGTATGAGGAATAAATAACGATGGTTGTTGGTTCTAGTTTACTAGGTCTTTCGAGGGAATCTCAAGTATTGCATCAAGATAATACTAGGGACATGCTTCGTAAAATATTGCCGAAAGAACTTTTTATTGGAACTCCTGAGGATGTAGAAAAAAAATGTATTTTCTATTTAAAGGATCATCTCCCTATCCTTTTTTGGTCTTCTATCGATCGAAGTAAAAGCCCTTCGACTCTAACCATTACTTTGTTGATGCGTCATAGCATGAATGCAAGTAGCTTTTTTTATGATATGATCCACCGTTGGCTAACGCCTCAAAAACCTCTAAATATCGATATGTTTTTTTCTACCGATTTTCGTTTTCATGGTATTGAAGAAAAACTCACATTGGCTGAAATTTGCGTTTCTTTGCAAACACCCTCTGACTTTGATATGGTCTTATCTAATAAAAGAGGGGTTGAGGCTGAAATACGCCTGGGAGTCCTTTCTGAATTTCATTCCAAGAAAATTTTAGAATTTAAAGGTTTGTCAATGGATCGCAAAACGACGATGATCCATGAGAAAATCGGAGCCTTTGTTCGTCATCAGTCTTCGGATGTCAGCCAAAGTATTTTTGCTCACATGCAGCATTTTTTGGTAACCTGCAAAGATGAGTTTAAGGCAGTTCGTGACTATCATCACATTAGTCGAATTATTTCAGTGTTATATTTAATTCGAAAAATGTTGAAAGAAAAAATTACCAAAACTCCAAATCAAAGACATTTTATTGTTAAGTTTTTAAAAACTAATCTTCTTTCTTCTGAAAAAACGCAAGGGAAACCCGTTCTTGGCATTTTAGTTGGATTGAATTTTCTTAAAGAGCATGAAATTTTCGAAAAGAAACATATATTGAAAGCTATCAAAAATTACCTCCCTTCGGCTCGAATGGTTGAAAATTCATTTTTTATTGATCAAGGGAATCATATGCAAACTCTCTATCTCGAGATTGAAAAAGATGATGATTTTTCCTTAGAAGATTTGAAGATTTTACGTAAGTACTTGCCAAGTCATTTACAAGGTAATATTGAACAGTTGACCCATCCTCTTTTCATGCCGAGAAATGAGGAGGAAATTGTTAGAAATATGCTTCTTTTATCTCGACAGTTAAAATATTTTCACGATTTACCTCAGGTTATGATTTCTTTTGATCAGGAGACCGGGTTGGAACTTTCTTTTCTTGTCATTTTCCTTCGTGTCGTCAAAGGAAATACGTTGCCTATTCGAGAAGTTTTGCAAAAATCGCAATCTTCGCTTCGAGTGAGTTTAGATCGAGTGAAGCGGATTGGTTTGGTTCGAAGAAAGTATGTGAAAGAAGCTTCTGTATTTCGTATCTACCTTTCTACCAGTTCTTATTTGCGTTCGGATCATGCAATTGATGTCAATTTGGCAAGGCAAGATGCTTTATTGGAATTGAATCGCCTTTTTGGAGAAGTAAGGGATTACAACGGAGGATTGATTTTTAAGCAAAATGAATCCTATCAAAATTTAAAAAATTCATTAGGTGAAGATGGAGAGAGAAATGAAGGGCTGTTAGAAAAGTTCTTTTATTCTATTGAACCCCATGAAATGGGACTTATCTTAGCCCCTGAGGTCGTTCATAATCTTTTTTATATGTTATTACACGTCATGAAAAGGAATCCCCAACGAAAGGAAGAGAATATTCTTTTTAAAGAAGATTCTAAAGCCATATATATTATGATTCCTTTGTATGACATCCAAAAGAAGAAAAAGATTTTCGACAACCTAGAAAGTCTTAATCTTTCTTCTTCTGAATATTTTTCTTGTTTTGTTCCCTCTCAAGAGGTTTCTTATCTGGGCTTTGGGTGTCTTTCTTTGGATGGGGAGAAGAGAAAGGAATTCTTGAAAGCCGTTCAAAAAGGACTTTCTATTTAATTTTTGAAAATATTCTTTTTTTAATTTGTTTTTTATGATAATTCTGAAAATAAAAGATGAAAATATATAAATCTACTTTTTTTTCTTCATTACTTCTGTTTCTATTTGGTTTTCATTATACTTTTATCGGAATTATTTTACTGGATTTGCAAAGAGAATTCGTCCTTTCTCTTTTTTCTACTGCAAGCGTTGTTTCTATTATGATTGTAGGTGCTCTCATGGGGTCACTCGGCGGATGTTATCTTGCCGATAGGATCGGTCGAAAACGGGTGTTATTCTACGCGAATGGGGTCTTTTTTTTAGGAACTGTATTATTTCTTTT
>JBAXUO010000159.1:0-3731 GCA_037129625.1 Chlamydiota bacterium | reverse complement strand
GTGTATATGGTAAAATAAATTAACCCCTAGAGAGCAAAAAAACACCCCTCGGAAAAGAGCCTCCGAAGTAGTAAGATGAGATGGAGGTGTAAGGGGATGAAAAGAGCTATGGAAATACAGGAAATAGTACGGACGTACGAAGAAATCGGAACGATAAAAGGAACGGCGAGAAAGTTAAAAATATCGAAAGGCACGGTCAAGAAATATCTAAGGCGATACGAAGAAGAGCAACGGGGTCAACGGGATCGGATCAGTCCGGAAAACGAAATACGGGTCTTTGAAAAAATCGGTTGCAAAGCGTATGACCAACAAATAACAGAACTACTGAAAGCGAATGCGAACTATCCAAAAAAGCAACGGTTGACGGCGAAAAAGATCTATCATGTCCTGGTACGATCCGGACAAAAGGTCAGCTATTCGACGGTACAGCGGCGAGTTCGGATTCATAAACAACAACATCAGCCGCGCGAAGTCTACATACAGCAGGAACACCCTGCAGGAAAGACGGTGGAGTACGACTGGGGAGAAGTAACGCTCACGATAGGTGGCGTGGAGCAGGTATACCAGATAGGAGTATTTGCCGTCAATCACAGTCTGCATTATTATTCACGTTTGTATCAACGTCAGACATTGTTAGAGGTCATAGACATCCATAAGCGCTTCTTGGAAAAGCTAGGAGGAGTGCCTGAAGAAATCGTATATGATAACATGAAGACCGTAGTCATTGACGTGAAAAAGAAAAAACTCCACTCCGTCTTTATTGATTTCTCTACGCATTACGGCTTTCGGATACGACTCTGCAATCCCTCGAAGCCGAACGAAAAAGGGACGGTCGAAAACGGAGTGGGTTATGTGCGGCGAGAAGCCTTCAGCCTTCGGAAAGACTTTGCGACGATAGAAGAAGCCAATGAATATCTATCGAGAGAATGTGACCAAATCAATAGCGAGTTGCCTCAAACGCGAAGAGAAACACGAGAGAAAGCACTAGAAAAAGAAAGAGAAAGCTTTCGACCTTTACCGCAAGGGGAATGGGACAACTACCAAACAGAAATTCGACACATCAACAAATACTCGATGATCGCTGTTGATGGTCATACATATAGCGTGCCGGATACCTATTGCGGGGGAGTGATACAGATACGAAAACGCACTGATCAAATCGAGCTATGGGAAGACAAAGGGCTGCTTGCGATTCATCGCATACCTGCAGAAAAGGGAAAGTCGTCGCTCCTTGTTGAGCACTTTCTGCTAACTCTTCAAAAGAAGCCCGGAGCGCTTGCCAACTCCACCGCATTCCGGGCATGTTCGAATATCTTGCAACTGGTATTCGACCATTATTATAGCACAGACCCCAAAGGATTTTTACAAATATTAGAATTGATGCCGGAATACAAAGAAGAACAATTTCTAAGCGTGCTGAAAGAGCTACAACAAAAAGGCATACGGCCAACAGTAGACCTATTGAGAAATTTGCTGAACCAGAACACGCAGCCACCCAGCACGCCATTAAGCGAGTACACTTTGGATGTGCCTGTACAACATGAAAGTTTAAAAGAATATGACCTATTAATGGGAGGGAATGGGCAATGATAGAAGAAAAAAACACTGAGCAGAACAATCTCAGTGCAGGCATGGAAGAAGTTTGTAAGCAATTACGATTACCCACGATCGGGCATCAATATCATCGGATCATTCAGCGATACGAGAAAGAGGTGGCGGCTCAAAAAAAGGCGGAAGAAGTTCTGTATGCCTTGTTAACGAGTGAACGGGAAGGAAGGCAAATCAAAGCACGGTTAAAACGCATTAAGGAAGCAGAATTTCCACGTTTGAAGAGATTTGAAGAATTAGACGTTGGCTCATTACCTTCTGGCGCGCAGACGCATCTGGAGGCTTTAAAACGGTTAGAATTCTTGCAGAAAAATCAGAACGTAATTTTGGTAGGGAACGCGGGTACGGGGAAGTCGCATATGTCTATTGCGTGTGGGATAGAGGCATGCGAGAAAGGATATCGGGTAAGCTTTAAAACCGCAGCAGGATTAGTCAACGAGCTAAAAGAAAGTAAAAGTCAACGACATCTGGTCGCCTTGAACAAGAAGAACGAAAAGATCGATTTATTAATACTGGACGAGCTGGGATACATTTCTTTTGATAAGGAAGGGGCAGAGTTGTTATTTTCATATCTGGCGATGCGGTATGAAACTAAAAGCACGATCATCACAACGAATTTGAATTTTAGCGACTGGAATC
The DNA here is from genome assembly GCA_037129625.1 of Chlamydiota bacterium. Classification (GTDB taxonomy): domain Bacteria; phylum Chlamydiota; class Chlamydiia; order Chlamydiales; family SM23-39; genus JBAXUO01. The sequence continues at coordinate 1,484 of JBAXUO010000159.1, read as the reverse complement.
GAATCTTTCAGGAAGAAGCACTGACGATAGCCTTATTGGATCGGGTGACACAAAATGCTCGCATCATCAACATGAACGGGAGTAGTTACCGAAGGAAGAAACCGTAGAAAAGAGCACGAGTCTGAATCAAGTGAAGAGACGATCTTCAAGAAACTTTGGTTTTTTCTAAAAAACGGGAAAAAAATAAAACAAAAACAAAAAATCGTAAAATCAAACAAAACTGTTATCCAAATGAATAAAACAAAACAAAACAAAACCGTAAATAATAAAAAAAACCAAAAACTCTTCAAAAAAGCTTTCTCTTTATTGAATGGAGAGCAAATAAAAGAAAAATCTTTGACTACGTAGTAAAAGAAAAGACTCCAAAGATCCTGAAAATCACGTTCTAACTATACCTACCTAATTTCTATGAAAGGAAGGAAAGATAAAAATATTACCTGGGGCCAAATAATGATTTTTAGGGGTCAAGAAATACTTGACTTTTTACAATAAGATTTGTGGGTTTGCCAAACCTCACGGATTAGCTATACGTAGTTAGAGAAACGGCAAAGTGGTAGAAAGGGAGGTTCAAGCGTGGCCATCGTAATAGATGGAAATGAAGAAACTCGGATACTTGGCAGGATCGAAGAATGGAAACATAGATTAGTGGATGGATCGAAGAGAAATCACTTGATCTATTGGAAAGCGGGTAAAAAAAGCATAGAACTGGTTTTTCCCGACTTTGAAGTACTTCTTAAAAATCTATTCAATCGTCAAAAAATATATTTTTTCAATTTTTCTGAAAAAGAAGAAAAAAATTTTGCAGATAAAGCATTGGACAAAACTTTCTTAACTGAACAAGCCATTCTATCTTGTACGGGAAAGAACAACTTATGGGTGAATGGGAACTGTCTTTCGCAAAAAAATCTGGATGCGATACTGAAAAATTACTACACCCGCGCGAAGTTCGATTTTCATGAGCGAGGCATCCGTACTTTTTATCTTTTTGCCGGTTTATTACATTGGAGCGATCCGGACACGAAAGAATCCATTCTTTCGCCATTGATTCTTATACCTGTGGATTTATACTTGCCTAGGGATTCAGGAAAAAATTTATATTCTATCAAAATTTCCGAAGATGATGTTTTAATCAATCCAGCTCTGCAAGCGAAAATGCTTGAACTATACAGAGTATCACCTGAAGACGAAACCGACCTGGATAGTGTAGAAGATATCGTAGCCGTAATCGATAAAATCCAGATGCAATTCGCAGAACGCGGGTGGAAAATCGAAAAGCGACTATGCCCGGGCTGTTTTTCTTTTCATAAGATCGTGATGTACAATGACTTAAAGGAAAACCAAGCGCTTTTCACCTCTCATCCGGTGCTGAGAGGATTCGCCGACTGCAAACCTCTCGAACCGATAAAGGGTATCGAAAAAATTGATGAAAACCGCTTAGATGAAATCACTGCTCCGAAAGAAAGTTTTCAGGTTTTAGATGCGGA
>JBAXUO010000158.1:0-3743 GCA_037129625.1 Chlamydiota bacterium | reverse complement strand
ACTGTTGTAAATGTAACGCGGTTACATAAATTATCAATTTTATCATTTTCTATTTCCTCTGCACTTTTGCAGCCATATAGAGAAAAAACTGTGATTAAAAATGCAACCCATTTAAACTTTTTCATGTTATTCTCCTATAGCTTTCAAATAACTTTCCATTTCATCTTTTATTGATTTCTTATATGTAGGGCTCTCAAAACTATGATCGATTAAAGTCGCATCCTTATGAGGTTCCAAAACAACGACTTCTCCTTGATGACATTTTCTACGCCCTAACACATCCAACCAAGGTACAAAATCCCTTTTGCTTATGTAATTGGTCGCTTTTAGACAGTATTTTCTTGTTATATACTTCGCCGGTGCCACCGTTACCACAATAATACGATCCCTTTCTTCAGGAGCCATTTTTAAAAGCGCATTGTATACATGAAGAGCTCCTTGACTATGACAAATTTGTAGAAAAGGATTTTTCTTTTCTCGAAAAAAGAACTCTCTCCATTGTTGTTGTAAAAGATGGACAGGCCTTGATGAAGAAATACCCATAAGAGAAAGAATGCTCTCTCCTACATCAGATAAAAGGCCATGGGTAGCATTGTAAATTCCATGAACGTTAGCTCCTTGTCCTATTTTAGAAAGAAAACTGGCATGTTCAAGAGCAGAAATGCGAGTTGTTTCTATCCCATTGATAAATCCAATCATACCATGAGGAACTTCTTGCGTTTTTAGATGGTAGGAAGCAGACCAGCCTTCGGCTACGGAAAAAGGAGGTAAAGACTCTTCTTCATAAGAGCGGAGTCTAGCATATACTTCTCCGGAGCGATAATCTGGATTGTGCCGTTCATGATCAAAATACTCTTCAAAATTAGCCCCTTGATAATAGTTATCTTCGCTGGATAAACCAAAGCGATCAGAATATTTTAGAGGATTGTTATTTACGTAAGCATAGAGATTGGGCCCATCTACAAATCCAAGAGGATCCGGCGTCAGCCAACGTCCGACTTGAGGATCATAAAAACGATTATGAAAGAAAATAAGGCCGATTTCTTCTTCTGCACGCCCTCCTCTATATCGCCAGAGGTTATGTAATTGTGATGTAGAAAGGGGTTCTCCTGTGATATCGCAGATAATTTCTTCTCCAAAAGCAGAGTATTGATACATTTCGCATAACTCTGAAGTTGTCGCAGAAAAAAGAGCCATAACGTTATCTTGAGTGTCTAAATAGGGCACATACATTTCACCGGATATTTCAATGCCGACAGGATTACCACCCTGTCCCAAAATATTGAGATCCTGAAGAGCACCCTCCTCTAGGGAACCCATCTCTTGATCTCCTACAAAAATATAACGAATATTTTTTTTTGTGCCGTTGGATTCTATAGTTTTGGCTATTCGCCTTCCCAATGGATCGTAAACGTAGTTGATCTTTTTTTGATTACCTTTGACTTCCGTTAGATGGTTTAACCCATCATAGAAAAAAAGAGTTTCTTTTCCTAAAACATTTCTGGAAATTGCATTTCCATTTGCATCGTAGGAAAAAATTGCTTCGGAACTGGAAGTGCAAAGATTTCCAGCTTCATAAGAATATTTCTCTCCATCTTTGGAAAGGCGATTGAACATAGCATCATAGAGATAGCTATGGGAAAAGAAACCTTTTTCTGAGAGAAGTTGCGATAAACTATCATAAGCATAGAATTTGTCTTGGTTTCCTAAAATGCCTTTTTGTCTTACTGAAGTAAGATTGCCTAAAGAATCATATTCCATTTTCTCTGAAAGAAGGCTTATGGAGTTTTCTATCTTCTTTCCTGTTAAATCGTATTTTGACGTTCTTTTAAGACCATTCATCAACGTCTCTTCGGTTACCATTCCCTGTTCGTCATAAGAAAGGTAAGAATGGGTATAGATTTTTCCCTGAGAATTCGTTCTTTGAATTTCTTTTAGATACAAAGGATCATAGATATATTGAATCAATGATTTGTCCGGAAGAGTAACCAAACAAAGTCTTCCTTGTTTGTCGTATTCATATCTCGTTGTATAGGATTTTAGATCATAGGTTATAGTTTCCGTATTAATTAATTGCATGGGGTTATACGTGCGTTGTACTGAAACTGTATCAGAATAAGCCTCTGTGATGCGCCCGAGGGGATCGCATTTAAAACCTATTTTTGTAACGCTTCCTTTTTCATCGGGAAATGTGATTTTTTTAAGACACCCATTTTCACCATAGGAGTATCGAATGGAACTTTTTAATGAACTTTTTCTAACCTCCACCAATTGATCTTTGGTATTGTAGATAAAGGAAGTTTCGAGTTCTTGAGAGGTCCCAATATTCTCTTTGAGGATTTCTAAGTGATCCATGGGACCGTACATCCATCGGGCCTCCAAAGTCTTTTGAAATACTACGTCTTGATAAACCGCACAGGAAATATGACCGTCTAAGTCATATCTGATTTTTTCAAAAAAAAGTGATTTTTTTTGAGAATCTTTTCTTTCCATGGAGACTAGTCTTTGAAAAACATCATAGGTAAGAACAGTTTGGTTCCCAATAGGATCTTGAATTGTTCTTTGGGTGACTTTTTGACCTAGAGAATTCTCATAAAAGTAATTGCTTCGAATGGTGTTTTCAGAACCTTTAGCATCTGTAATTTTTTTAGGGAAATGGAAAGAATCATATTCTCTTTCCTCAAGGGTTTTATTACTCCTCAAAATTTTTTGGAGGTTGTCTTGGCTATCATAAAGAAACTGTGTATTGTCATATTCTTTTCCATTTAGATCTTCTGTCCTTTCTTCTTGTAGCTTCCCAAGAAAATCTCGATGTTGTCTTTTAATAAGGGCATTTTTATCGTGGGGTATTTTTTCTCCTTCCAAATTCCCGAGTGAGTCATATAAAAATTCTTTATAGTAGCAGATGGCTGTTAAACCGAAGCCCTTTTCATAAGAACCAAGAGTTTCAGAGATCATTTTTCCTTGAGAATACTTATACGAAATTTGTTCATCGACTGCATTACAAAATAATTTACAATCAAAAGCCGAAAATGCTTTTCTTTCCTCTCCCATATATTGAGCTGGCCCTTTTGGACCCTGAGAAAACTTTTCTATTTTGTTCACATGCCCGCTTTCATCAAATTGATAAATCCAAAGAAGACCGTTTCTATCAATTTTTCGATGAAGACTTCCCTCTTCATCATATCTAAATCGCTCAATAGATCCATCAGGGTAAGAAATTTGCGTAGGATTATTGTAAAGATTATAGGTGTAATGCGTGAGATATCCTTTGGGTGTTTTTTTCTCTACAATGTTGTCAAAGATATCATAGGTAAATTGTATAACAGGCGTTTGTATCTTTTCCTCTTCATCAATTATCTGAGGATAAGTACTAGAAAGAAGTCGACCCCATTCGTCATAAGTAAAAGAGGTTTTGTTTCCAAAAGGATCGGTAGTAAAAAGGAGATTGCCATATAGATCATATTCACTGGAACCCTTGGTACATGTGCCATCAGCATATTGATGTTTTTTTGATAAGAGTCTATTTTCACAATCATAGAGAAATTCTTCGATTTCGCCTAAAAAAAAAGTGGAGCAAAGATTATTCTTCGCATCATAGGTATAGAAAGTAGATCTCCCTAGCGGATCTGTTTTTTCAATAAGATTACTATTTTTATCGTAAACATATTTCAAGCCATATTTTAAGATATTTTGTGTATCGTACACATCTTGCTGAATGCATCTCCCTTTCTCATCGAAAT
>JBAXUO010000157.1:0-3787 GCA_037129625.1 Chlamydiota bacterium | reverse complement strand
ATTTGCTGGGATCTTTCTGTTATAAGTTTATGCAAAAAACATCATATTGCTTTCCATATTTCAACTCAGGCAAGTATTGCTAATAAAAAAGCAGCAGAATTTTATAAAAAACTTGGAGCAGAGCGAGTGGTTCTAGCAAGAGAACTAAACCTATCGCAGATTAAAGAAATATCTAAAATTATTGATACCGAAGTTTTTATTCATGGGGCTCTTTGCGTAAGTGAGAGCGGCAGATGTTTTACTTCGCAATTTCTTTTCAAGCGTTCAGCAAATCGTGGAGATTGCTTACAGCCATGTAGAAGGGCCTATCAAGTTAAAGATGAAGAAGGCAACCAGCTAAAGCTGGTCAATAATACGGTCATGTCTGCAAAAGATCTTTGTACTCTTCCTTTTATTGAAGAACTAAAAAAAGCAGGGGTAACCTCTTTTAAAATTGAGGGCAGAAATAGAGAACCAGAATATGTTGATACTGTCGTAAGAGTTTATAGAAAAGCACTGGATAAAAAACTTAATGAAAAATTGTCTACTATTGTAGATGGAATGACTGGGGCAGCAATTAAAGAGCTCGCGCAGTCATCTGCATCTGCTGCTGCAAGCGAAGGCGGAGTTGATGTTACTGTGGATTTTATCAAAGATGTGAAAGATAGAATGAGCAGAGACATTAGGGATGTGGCAAAATACGCAAAAGAAAATTCGGAAGATTCTATGGGTTTTACATTTGGTACAAAAATTGAATCTTTTGAAAATAAATTTTCAATGGTAGAAGTTAATGAAGCTATAGAGAGCGCTTCTTAAAAAATAAAAAATTATGAACGAAGAAATAAAAGATGCTTTATTAGAAGCGATTTGGGTTATGAGATGGAATGAAACCGAGACAGCATTATCAGCAGTTTTAACATCCGAAGAAGCAGAAAAAATGTGCGATGATATCATTGTGGAGCTTGGCAGCGCTGGATATAAAATTGTGAAAAAATAATTAAAATGGGGTTTGTTAAACATTTCGCACCTGTTTTTCTGATTTTCTTTTTGCAATTAGGTTGATTCTGTTGACAACGAGCAGCATTTGGTTACAGATCATTTCTTTTGTTTTTGAAACACATTTAGTTTTCCTCCGAAAGACGCTTCCGTAAGTTCTTATTTGAGAATTTTTGCTTTCGACAACACACGTCTCTTCTTTGGAGATGATGTGTTTATGCTGAGGAATAAGTTCTCGATAAGAACTCCAGTTATCAGAGTAGTAAGTATCGCAGGGAATGGGCGATACCACTTCCCAGAGTTTCCTAAATGTTTCCGTATCCCTGTCGCCTATTGTGAAAGCAATGATTTCTGACGTTTGCCTGTTGACTGCGGTCCATACCCACACTTTTTGAGTTTTTTTTGGCAGAAATGCCACAATTCATCGAATTCGATGACGCTACAGCTCTTTGGCAAATCTGGCATTTGCAGCGTTCTGCAAAAGTCTCGCACCCAATAATACGCACAGGTATGTGAGATATTAAGCAGCCTGCCAATTGCCCTGAACCCATTTCCCTCTCTTGCAAGTGCAATCGCTTTCTTCTTCCGCACATCACCATATCCTCTCTTTGCGTACTCTTTATAAAAGTATTTACCCGTCTTTTTATCATACCATCTTTGCTTTCCAGTCTTGTCGCAAAAACCCTTTTTTATGTATCTCTTAAATCTTTTTTTCTTTTTTCTTGCTTTTCCCGTTTTTGTTTTGTATATTTGTGCCATATTTATATGAAATTTAATTCTTATATAAATATGTCAAAAAAATAAGTGCGAATTATTTAACAAACCCTTAAAATGAAAGAAAGTAAGGTTTATTTATTAAAAACATGGACGGTTCCTAAAATAACCAATCTTATAAAGATAACCTTTGTTTGTAGGCAACGGATGTTTTATAATAAAAGAGAATTGGGCATTTGGTGGAAAAAGTCTTATGGAATAGGTATATCGGGAAAACCCAACAGACAGTTGAAATATTTTATGATCGGAGTTAGTTTGATCGGACTAAAAATGTGGTTTGACTTCACATGGCTGGGAAAATCCAAAAAGGAACATCAAAAAATTGAAATAAAGTCAGTTTGAAATTTAATAAGTTAAAATATATGAAAAAAAATTATGTAATATATCTGTACGAGATAACAAAAACGTACCAGAAGGCACAAATTTAGACAAAGGATTGGACTTTGATTTTAGATTTGTGTGACTGGAGATTTTTATCTTCATGGGTTACAAAATCGAGTCCATGTCGGTATCTCAGTTCCGATTTAGAGAATTCGTTATATAGTTGTTTCCAACTCAAGTCTTCCAAGATGATAGTTTTATATCGAACATCCAAGCCAAATGCATGGCACATGGTGTCGATATCGCTTCTCGAAATCGAAGGATAGAACGAACCCTTTTCGTATTTATAAAGGCCTCTGCGACCGATCTCAATAGCTGCGTTCACAGGGTCATAATATTTATTCTTAATGTTTCCAATAAAAGAGCTGTATAGCGGACTAACCTTCTCAAGTCTTATTCCGCATTCAGAGCAATGTTTCTCAATTAGTTGCTCTTGCAGCAATCTATGCCAGATGTTCTTCACTTTTCTGTTGAATGCCCTTGACTCTTCGCTAACTACTTTAAATTTAAAGTTGAGGTCTTCCATGGCGAACATTGCACAGCGGTAGTGAGTGGCTATTGCAAATATCTCCTTGTAGATATTTCCAAGTTCTGTCTTTAATTTATCGTTTAAATGCTTTTTCTCCTCCGAATACTCTTCTTCTGTTATCTCGTCAGTCTTTTTCTGTTTTCTTAACTTATCAAACGCCTTTTCGTACTTTGTCAGGTCATAGTTTTGTGCGAAGAGAACTTTCGGTTTGTCTTTGTCTTCGGTTTTCTGTAAGACAGCGGCTCCGATATTTTCTGGATTCAGATCTATGCAAGCTGTCCTGTCCGCAATCTTTCCAATAAGCATTCTATTAGTCAGCTCCTTTGCCCATTTGACTCCAACTTCTTTTCGCTCTTCTTTATTTTCTTTGGGAAGAGCCTTCAATTCTTGCAGATATGCTTTTTTATTGAAAGCGTATCCATGAAGCAGTTTATCGTCAAAGGTTATATTCAGAGTTTCGCCATCGGTTCTGAAACTCACTGGCATTTCTCCGTTGTTTAACATCTCTTGTAGCTTGGGCAGGTATTTCTTTTCTCTCTTTTTGAAAGTGAGGATGAACTCCATGTGGGTATCCCTGTTTATTTTGAGAACTACCTTGCCCTCATCGAAGAAGAAATCCATCTTCCTATTTCCTCCTTCACAGGCTCTTCCAACAAAGTAAACTTGGCAAAGGCGCTGTTGCCTGTATTCCTTTTTTGTTTCATTGAGAGAATTTGTCTTTTTTTCAAGATTCTCTTCGCGTTCTCTTTCTTGTTTTTTTGTTTCTTTTCCTACTGTTCCAGAAAGACCGTTGATCTGATTCGAGAGATGTGTTATCTTCTGTATCGCATCTCTTCCACCAAACGTGATACCTTCCGCCCTTTCTATCGACTTCTTGTTTCTTGTAATTTTGCTGGTCAACTTGTATTTTTCTCTCTTCGTTAGGTTGGACTTCTGCAGTTCCTTTTCGCACTCTCCTATCTCTTTTTTCCTGTCTTCTATATTCGTTATATTCTGCTCTCTTTTTACTCTCGCTTCTTCTACACACATCGACAACCAACTCGCATCCAACAAGTCAAATTTTTCCAACAAATATTTTGCGTAACCTTCATCCTCCGATAACTCAAAGTTGCAATACAAATGCCTGTA
>JBAXUO010000156.1:0-3805 GCA_037129625.1 Chlamydiota bacterium | reverse complement strand
ATGAAAAGATTCATGAGTTAGCCGGAAAATTAGGAGTGAAGGGACAATTTGTAATCATGCCGTTTTTTCATCAGGGCTGTGCTTCTTCAATGGGAATTTTGCCTAGATGCTCCTTTATAGGAGTTAATATGGACTATTTTAATCACGCTTCGAAAGCAGAACAAGAATTCATTTTGGCTCATGAAATCTCTCACATCAAAAAGCACGATTCGTTAACACGCATGTGTACAAGCATTTTAATTTCATTGACAGCTCGGAAAGCCTTACTGGCTCTATTTCCTTCACTAGAACATTATAAATCCAAAATACTTTCTGATGTACTTGATTGGCGTTTAGCTATAAAGTTAATGCCTATTTCGCTGTTTTTTATAAGTATAACTTCTCCTGTTTCTTTAATTAGTGAAATTATTCATAAGGTTACTTTTCCGGTTTTTTCTAGATGGCGTGAAAAATGTGCTGATCTAAGTGCTGCTTCAGTTACTTCGAAAAAAGTCATATTGGCCGGTTGTAACTTCTTTGATAAAACAAGAAAAACGAATATCGATTATAGAAATAAACCAAACATTCCTTTTATTGAGAGCTTGCGCAGAAAAATTACGATTAGTGTCAATGGAGACAATCGGTTGGATATGGAACATCCTTCTCTCCAAACAAGAGTAAATTATTTAAAGCCCCTGGCTTCCCAAGGTTTTTTTGCTGATAAAAAAGCTTGGATTTTTAAACAATATAGCGACTTATCAGTGAAGCTAAAGACTTTGCTGTTCGCTCGGTAGCGATTGATAAATTTATGACTGTTTTTAGACCTATTTTCTACCCATTTATTCCTCCGTATTGCGAGGATGAAATGAATCGGCACAATTCTTTTCCAGCTATGGTGGGAGGGGGTGTCAGTGCCATCGGCAGTGGACTTTCACGAGAGAGATTTCACTATGTTTTACCCCCGATCCCGCTCCCTTCTGCCACTCCTTTCGGATCCCATCTTCTCGATTCTCCGGTTGAAGTCTGGGACGCTAAACACCCATTATCGCTTATCTCTAGAACACATCCCTATTCGTCCGATGCTCAAGCATCTTTTTGTTTTGAAACCATGAAGAATATAGATAGTTTTTTTAGAGAGAATTTTCGCATCTATCCTGTAAATAATTCCACAAAATTGATGAGATCTGATCTTCGGGTTACGACATTGGTAAATAATGCCTGTTGGTCTGCGGGTGGAGAAAAGGTTCTTTTCGGGATTTTACGTGATAAAGGCGCTCAATACTTAAATCTCTTTGAAGGGGATTCCGATACTATAGCTCATGAGTTTGGACATGCCGTCGTTCATTATGCATCTCGTTTTACCTATGAAGGCCAAAGTGGGGCCTTACATGAATCTTTTGCTGATATTTCTGCTATCATGCTCAAACATTATAAAAAAGGACATCTTGCAGATGGACCTGATACGAGTTGGCGAATCGGAGAAAACATGTTTAGACAACCTTATTCCAGTATGTGTTTGCGATCGATGAGCCATCCCGGAACGGCCTATCAAAATCATCCGTGGTTTGGGTCTGATTCTCAACCCATGGATATGAATACATACCAGAATTTACCTATTACGAGTTTCGGAGATTGGGGAGGGGTGCATGTCAATAATAGCATTCCCAGTCGCGCTTTTTATCTTGCCGCAATAGGAATCGGGGGGCCTTCTTGGGAAACCGTAGGACAGATATGGTATGAAACTCTTTTCGCGTCGCAATCTTCAGATAGTTTTTCTACGTTTGCTTCTCGAACCATCAAAACAGCGCAACGCTTTGGTGGAGATATCGTAAATAAGTTAGGGCAAGCATGGCAACAAGTGCATGTGGATTTGAGTGGGGCTTTTCCTTTCTTTCCGGCTCACCATGATGTTGAAGATACAATGAAACGTCACGATGCATTGTGTCTTCGTCTCGGAATGTCTCCTTCTGAGGTTTCCGGGTATCATTCTAAGTATGCATCTCCCTCTTATAGGCCTGGTTTGGAAAGACTTTCTAAGGACTCTCCAGCTGTAGTTAAAGCTAAAATAGCAGCCTTACAGAAACGAGTGTATACCCTTCCAAGACATCATAAGGTAAAATCTGATTGTGATACATCAGGGGTGATTGCTGGGGTCATTATAGGAAGTGTCGCTTTGTTGATAATTGGGACTCTTCTAAAACGTTACTACGGATTTTGCATTTCCTCTGAAATATAGGAAGCAAAAGGTTCCATATTTTGCTCCGTTACAATCTGCTCAAGGGAGTTTAGGTATTTTTTTCGATTTTTTACCTGAACGATTGTCCATGGATATCCACCTGAAACAAACATGGTATTCATTAAAAATCGTCCGATCCGCCCGTTTCCATCCATATAAGGATGGACGAAGCCGAAGATATAATGGCCTAAAACGGCACGAACTGCAGGATGTGGTTCGTTTTTCAAACATTCGAAAAGGGTTTCCATTGCGTCCGGTAATGCTTCTCTTGGCAGTGGGACGTATCTAGAATTTCGGATAAAGACTTGAGCTTTTCGATATCCCAAGAGATCTTCTGGTCGGATGATTCCGGCTCTTACCATGGGGGCAAAGAGTTTTTGAAACCATTTTTTGAGATCTTTTTCAGCGACATCGCCTGAGTTATTGCCTTGAAAAACGAGATTGATGCTTTTTTTTACTTCTTCAAAGGCTTCATAATAGCCTCTAGCGGCTAGAGCATTTCTTTCTTCTCGATCTTGTGGATTTTCATCTGGATTCCAACGATTATTTCTAACTCTTTCTATAAGAGTCTCGTCGACTTGATATCCTTCAATGGAAAGAGAGTTATAGGCGTCTTTTCCATAAATATCTTCCAATTGTGTTAAATAAGTTTTTTTGTTTTTTGGTAGTTTGGAAGGGGGCGGAAAATAAGGAATAATTCTCTCTCTTTGTTCCTTCCATAAAGAGAAAATACGGGCAACATAAGGGGATTTGATTCGTGTAGATGATATAAGCGGCATAGCTTGCGTAAAGGGATTTTCTTCTTTGATTTTCCAACCTGCAAGAGAAAGATCGTGTTGTAACTCTTCTTTCATTTGGTTATTTCCCAAAAATTGGTAAGCGCCGAGAATCCTTGCAGCCGCAGTTTTAAAGTTGTATTTGAGTAGAATTTGGGAAAGTTCAGAAGCATTTCGAATGAGTCTAAGAGCAATTTCCGCTTCTTGTGGATTTTTTTGAAAATAAGAAGAAGAAACTTTGCAAAGAGCATACGAAAGGCTCATTACTTGGAGGCCTTGGAGAGATACTCTTTCTTCAGGGATATTCTTAGGGTCGGCATAGATGAAAAGAGAGGTTTGGAAAGGAAGATTTTTAGCAGAACCTCCTCCAGAGGGTGATATTACGATGACTTGATTGGGAATAGTCGTCGATCCAGTATGAAGATCAAGGGAGTTTTCTGCTGATAGGCAATACTGATTTTCGAAATGATGGTGCAAATAAATGCGTAAAAAGTCCCAAAAACTGGCATACCAAGGAGAAGAATCCCCTTTTGGCAAGTCAGGTTTTACAACCAAATACCAACCTTTGATGATTTCTTGGAGCCATTTTGCAGGTATGTCGATTTTTGGTAAAGTTTCTTCTTCGGTTAAATTTAAATTAAATGTTTTTTTAAACCAGTCGGCATAAAGTTCTGTAATGTGGTGGTTTGGTTTATTTATTTCAAGCTTTAAGTCGAGGAGTTTATTATATTTTTCTTGTTTAGATTTTATTCCAACAACAAATCCATTGGGACTAATTTGTCTTGCATAATAGTTATAACGATGAGATCGAATA
>JBAXUO010000155.1:0-3878 GCA_037129625.1 Chlamydiota bacterium | reverse complement strand
GTGGGCATCGATAATATTGCCCGTTATGAGCATGAGTTATTGTTGTATGCCATGGATGCCCTGAGAAGTATCTCCGGTTTACATTTGATAGGTACGGCGGCTGAAAAAACCAGCGTGCTCTCATTTGTATTAGACGGTCATAGTAATCAGGATATTGGTGTAGCCCTTAATCGAGTCGGTATTGCCGTTCGTACCGGGCATCATTGTGCTCAACCTACTATGGATAGATTTGGGATTGAGGCGACGACAAGGATTTCTTTTGGGGTGTATAATACTTTTGATGAGATTGATTATTTTATCGCTTCTTTGCGAGAGGTTATGAAGAAGCTAGAGTAAGTGGTTTGCTGCTTCTGTCTAAAAATCAGTTACATACAATATTAACGTATTAATAGATTCTTGACAAAAAATTAATAAACAATGTAAAATTGATGCTTTGAAGATTACAAAGGATCTCTATGCCAAGAATTACTCGTGCCAATAATGCTGTTGTTGACGAATATGTTAAACAAATAGCCGAAAAAGATTTTTCCATTCCGCCCGATGAAACCCTCCGTCAAATAAGTCGTTTGATTGATTCTTCAGCTAAAAAGGCTTATGACAATTTTGAATGTATCTTCAAAAAAACTACGGAATTTGAAAGAGATCTTCGCACACTAAAAGCACAACCTCGAACTTGTGGAAAATTTTCTGAGGAAAAAGCCATTCTGACGAATCGAACCTCTTTTGAACAAATGGCCATTATTTCAGAATGGGTTCGAGAGGAAGGTTCTCAGATGACAAAAAACCATACTTTTGCCTTTGGTAATTCCGAAGGAGATGTTGTCCCGGTTTGGATCAAAAAACCTCGCAACGGCAATCCATCATTGATGACTATCTTATTAGGTAGTACAAGAGGTAACCTCAAAGCACCTCTTTACAGTAAATGGGCTAAGGAAGATCCCCTTAAAAATGCTTACCAAGAAGTTTTTGTCGATCCACTCAACAGCCTTGAAATGGAACGACGTCCCGGATGTATGGGAAGTATTCTTCTTAAATCCAATCCCTATCAAAAAGGCACCTTATCAAATGAGTGGAGATACAAAGTAAAGGAAGGAAAGGAATTTGCTAAAGAAGCCTCAGTTGAATTACCTAAACAAAAATCAAAAAAAACAGGACTGGCTAGGGAACAATCTGCAGGCTATAATTTAACCAAAATGATCTCGCAAGAGAATCTTCGCAAGGGCAATCTTTTGCCAGATCTAAAATATGAAGATTACTGTGATGAAGGGTACGAAGACGAAGCTCTTTCTTATGTTTCTCCCATGAAAATCGTGAAGACGTTTCCTCAAGCTCTCAAAGGTGATGAAACTGCTCTAGATGAAATAATGGCAAAACTTTTTGCTACCCGTTTAGGCATTTCTGAGATCCCTTCTTTAAAGGAACCTACTACCAACCGGATCTTTGGAAAAAAAGATTGAGCTCAGTGAGTCGTTAGTTTTCCCATTCCTTTGATGGTTTGTTCTATAACATTTAGCCAGGTAGTCGATTCTTTTCCCATTTGTTGTAAAATAAAGTACCAGGCAGCGGCCAGAAGCGCGAGCCCTACCCAGGATTTCAGAGGCATTCCTAAAAAGACAATTTGGACTTGTGGTGCGAGACGATTCGCTATTCCTAAAAACATATCTGTTATCAACATACCAATTAATGCGGGAGCTCCGAGTTGTATGGTCATTTTTAATAGATGATCTAAAAGGCCGAATAGAAGATGCCAAAGCGGTATCTTGGCAGAAAAGAAAATCGGATTTAGGAAAGCATCTGCAGGTACGAGCTGAAAAGATTTCCCCAGAGCATCAATAAGAAAAATAGGGCCTCCGATGGCAAAGAAGATGGTAATAAGAATGTAATTATAGACCACTCCAATGGGACTTGTTTGCACTTGAGTGGAGGGGTCTGTTACTTGTAATGAAGAAGCTCCTCTTTGATGATCGATTAAACTTCCTGTGGATTGGACAAAATAAAATGGAATGGAGGCAAGAAATCCCAATATAAATCCAATGAATATTTCCTTGAGCATTAGAATCATGAATACAGGTCCCAGAATGAGATTTCCTTTGGCGGATACAAGCATTTGAGGAAGGAAAATGGCTGCCAAACTGATTCCAAAGCCAATTTTCACGACAGGAGGAACCAATTTACCACCAAAGAAAGGTGCGAGAAAAATGATAGGAAGAATTCTAGCTAAGGAAAGAAAGAAAAAAGAAATAGAGGTGATTGGGGATATATTGGGTAAACTTAAGTATAGAGAAAGATAATTATCTGTAGATGATACGATATCCATAAGCCCAACGAGTTCTTTTTACTATAGAGTAAAAAAAGTTTTCTGGGAATTTTTCGTTTATATTTTAATTTTTTGGAAAGAAAAAACAAAAAGCCTCTTATTGTTAAGAGGCTTTTTGCTGGGGTATGATTATTGTTCGATAGGTAGGGCGACGATAGAGACGGAACCTTTTTCTCTAAGTTCGCATTTTCCTGTTATGTCTTTTTCCAAATGAGTTTGGAGAAGACTATGTTCCAGATTATTCAAAGAGGAGTCGAAATAGATCAGATGATTTTTAGGACTCAATTCATAGAAAATGGAACCACTGCTTTGTAACAAGAAAGTGTAGGTTTCTAACACTTTACTTTTGATGTTATGTTTTTTGTTCCATTCTTTTTCTTCTTTAGGAAGGGGAGCTCTTTCTTTCGTCCATACATCTTTTCGCTCTGAATTTAAAGCAAGATTATAGAAAGGATCTTTTGTCTCACCCTTTTGATCCGATCGTAGAGATTCCAATGCAATGGATTTTTCTTGCAACCACTTGGCGATGGTCAAAAGTTTTGAGAGATTTTTTAGTTTTTGAAAAGCGGGAAATTCTGAAGACAGTTCCTTGAAATGAGAGTGGAAAAAGGAGTTGAAATTGGGGGTGCATTGCGTGTCTGTCATGCAATTGTTTAAAATAGCCGTCGCTTGGATATCAATATCAATATTATCAAAAACTAAAGTGCTGTTGCTTGGGTTTTGTACATGGGTGAGTTCTTGAATAGTTAAAAATGTTTTATGAACTAATGTACCTCGATAGCGAGCAAACTTACATTTTTCGTACAGACTTTCAAAGCCCGGAAGGGCAACTTTGATATCTGTTCCTGTGATAAGATTTTTTCCTAACTCAAGACTTGTGATAAGAATGAGTGCTTCAGCAAAAGTATTTCCGATAGAAGAAGAAAAGAACTCATCATTTCCTGAAAAATCCATCGAATTTTTTTTGTTTTTGGCTAAAGACAATTGGAGAGGGATGTTTTTCTGAACAAAGTCTAACAACACTACTAAATCTTCTATTTCAATATCCGGGAAATTTTTTTCTTTTTTTCCGAAAAAAAGTAGTTGCTTTTTGTTTTCATCATAGACCACTCCTAAGATGTCATTAATATTCTCCTTGAAAAGTTGGGAATAATCATTGGCTTCTAGGGTGACTACTTCCGTTTGAGTAACTGGAGATAGTGGTGATTCTGTAGAAGTCGTTACGGTTGTAACGGGTTGTGTTGTTTCTTCGACTGTTGTAGGAGTTGTTACTATGGGTTCTACTTGAGCCACAACAGGAGTTTCCACGGGTGTTGTCACTACAGGTGGTGTTATTACAGGAGGAGCCACCACCGTGATGGGCTGTGTATGCTCTAAGATCTGAGTAGTAGGAATCACCGGTTCTACTTGAGCTATAACTGGAGTTTCCACGGGTGGTGTCACCATAGGAGGTGCTACAACTGTGATGGTGTGTGTCGGCGGTACGATCGGCGTAGAAGGAATGACGGGTTCTACTTGAGCCACAACAGGAGCAGTTGTAGGTTCTATGACCTGAGGTATA
>JBAXUO010000154.1:0-3901 GCA_037129625.1 Chlamydiota bacterium | reverse complement strand
TAAGTTGTAATAACAAGAGGCTTCCGGTGAAACAAAAAGAATTCTCAGTAGAATTGGCTCTCGATAACCTATCCATCATCAGCGAACTAGAGCTCACCCCCAATGTTACCTTGGGTATCGTAGATGATAAGAAAATCATTTCAACTTCAGAAGACTTTCCCTCTTCCGTCGATTGGCTCACCATCGAACGAATGGATGAGGTGATCTCTCTTATGAAAGAAGCCTATGTTTCTATTTTCCATTATTTACGCGATATGGAAAAAGATCCCTTAACTAATTGGAGTCATGCCAATGTTCGCAAGGGTTTGCAATCCACTCTCGTCCTCGTTGGGGAATCCACGAAAAGATTCGATCAATACCTTTCTCTATTTAAAGAAAAAAACTTTGAACTTCTTGAAAATACATCAGAATATAAAACACTTCTATCATTTTATTTAGAGAAAATAGCCACCCATTTTGAAGGAAAACTTGAAGGAAAAGAAGCTTGGGATCTGGATCGACAAGAAGAAAAATCTACTGCAACCCAAGAGGATTTTGAGGATTTTTCTTTGGTTCAAATGGATAAGGAATATGAGCTTTTTTATATGAGAAATGAAGAGGAAAGACCTTTTTTCTCTCCTGCTCTTTTGAAAAATTTAAAGCTGTATTGCGATTTTGATGAAATCGCCGATAAATGCTTTTTAGAAGATCCCCTTTTACGTATACAGTATATGTACGATCGAGATGCTCAAGCGGCAAGTGAGCAAATTCTTCATTTGGTTTCACCCTATCTTCGAGACTTTTTTGCAAAAAAAATTCCAATGGATGAGCATGAGTTCGCTGCATTACTGAGTAAAGCTTCTATGGCTTTGATGCTAGCATCCAATTCTAAAAATTTAATTCAGAATACTTCAGGTAAAAACTCTTTGAGATACTTTGCCGATTTTCTGCTATTTTTGCGTGAGCTTTTATCTTGTAATGAATATAGCCAATTCATTACCTACGGAAAAGAGGAAGAACTTCTCGATTTAGCGCATCGCTTTTGCTACGCCTTTTTCTTACGAAAGGTCGGTAATCGACAAGAAATGATTGGTTTCATTCACCGCTTAATGCATTTGGGTGAAGAAAAAAGGAAGGACCCTTCGAGTTTTTGGCAGAAACTTCTAATGGAAGATTCTTTTATACGAAAAGCATTAGAAAAGTTTCCTAGCGGGCCTCTTTTTAAGGATCTGGATGTGATTCGATCGGGTGAAGAATCTATAGGATTTTGTCCTATTCGACAGGGAAATTTTCCTTGCCCTTTATATTCTATTGGAGAAAAAAATCAAGTAGAAGTTGTAAAAATACCCTCACCCACAACTCAAGATAAGATTGCTAAAGCATACGTTATTGAAGAATTTAGAGGCTTTATCCATTTTTATACCAAACATAATAAAAAGCATCTTTTGATCAATTTACAAGACAGGACATCTTGGAAAGAATTTGCGCGGGTTCATGCATTGGAAGAGTTGTCGAAGCAAGCCGATTATGAAAAAGGGTTCCAAGTCGTCACCTTGTCAAAAAACACTGCATTTTACCATCAAAATGAAGAGTATTTAACCGTTTCTTCCACAAAGGAGTTTTTAGACCAAATCAAAGAACAATTCTCTAGACCGGAAGAATGTGGATTTTATATTCCTAAAGGAATTTCTCTTGGAAATTTTGTCGAAGATTTTGTAGAAGATCTTTTTGATCTATTTTTCCCGGATTCTGTAGAAATAACACATCAAAATCGCCTTGATTTTTTAGAAATTTTTTATGGGTTTCTTCTTTTGAAATGTATAGAAATCTATAAACCCGATTCGATGAGTTTTACTTGTAAAGATGGTGTGGATACAGGAGCCGTTGAGAGTGGGTTTTTCTACGCTTTTATCAAATTATTAACAGGTAGCTCATTCAAACGAGAGGAAGAAGATTTTCTCCGTTGGTTATTGTATGCTCCCGCTCTTCTAGTTCGCGAAAGGGCTGTAGATGCAGAAAGATTTTATCGTGCCCTTTCAGCACTTTCCTTTGTCGAAGAAAGACTTCAGAAGGAGGCTAAAAAAAAGGAAAAGCTTTTAGCCAAATGGTTTGATAAGGAGACCTTCCGATTAATACAACTCTCTTAAGGTTCTCGTAGGTCTGATGGTACATTGTTCTTCGTGTCTTTCTCTTTGAATCACCGTTCGTGTCCAGTCCCTTACTTTAGAACTTGTTATGTATAGATACCCCACATCAGGTCCCAAATCTTGGCAGTTCGGATGTGTTGTATTGGGGGCTATCGGTAGTACAGAAGCTACTAATTTTCCTCTGAAAGAATAATCCATTTGTTCGTGGGAGTGTCCTTTATCTATGCAGATTACTTTACTAGTTTTTGTGCTGCAAAGCCGTAAGTAGTGCCATACATCTTTAGGCGCCAGTTGCCACCCACGAGTATTTAGGTCTCCCATAAAGGATTGAAAGAATGGATCGCGAACGATATCGCCCCAATTATATGTAGAATAATCAGGGTCTGATCGTAATTTTTGTTGGTTTTTTAATAAAGCTTGGATCCTTTGTGCTGCTATTTGCAGTTTTAGCTCATTTCGAATAGGATTTTTTTTTGGCATTAGTAATAGTTGTAATTCTAAATGTGCAGGATCTTCGGTTGTGTTTTTTATTATGCTAACTATTCTTTCACTTAAAATGGGTGTTTTGGAAATAAGCATGGATGCTCTTGGATTTGGGGAGTCTAGCATTAGTGAGGGATCCGCATGGAGTTCAAACATGCCGTGCGTAAATTGTTTATATTGCCCTTGGGGGTTATTTGCTCTTTTTTCTCCCATATAAACAGTAAGTGGCATGGAGTTGTATAAAGCGTTCACTTGTTTAGAATTTGAAAGTCGTTCCCATAAAAATGTTTGAAAGGGAGTGTCTTTCTCACCGTTATTTGATAGATTCATATCTAAATATTCATGATTTCCTCGAATTAGCGTCACATGGTCCGGAGATTCCATCTTTAGAGTCATTATTAGATGAAGAAGTTCTAAAGAATAGGGGCCTCGGTCTACATAATCGCCAAGGAGCACTATTTGAAAGTCCTCTCTAAATTTATAATTTTCATTTAATAAAGGAGGTTGATTTTGTTCAAAAGGCAAAGGTATTTGGAATGCTTTTAGATTCTTAATAAACGAATATAAATCACCATGAAAATCGGCATGGACAAAAATATGGGTATGGGGTTCCAGATCTTTTTTTTCGATAAATCCATAATGTTGATTGGGGTCAAAGTCTTTCGGCGGGGGAAATTGTGCAGTGTAGGCTTCGAGTCGAGCTTTACATTGTTCTATGTTGGATGGGGGAAGAGTTTCAAAATGTTCCGTGTGATGGTTCCAGCAAGGGAGGAACTTATCCATTAGAGCTCTCACGCTCTCTAGGGGCAAAAGAGGGGCTTTTTCTTTTTCTTCTAGAGGTGAAATTGTGAAAAAGATAGTACATTGAGAAGGGCCGTGGCTGGGTAGTTGTTTTGTAAGCTCAAAATGTAGAACCCCATCTGGAGGTGTAGTTTTTTCGCTTGTAGTAGTCTCTGAAGGGGTGATGTTTTGATTAACGAAACTAAGCCAAATTAACCTCTTAATACATTCGGCATATACTTTCATTTCAGATGGAGTTTTTTTAGAAGGAGAAGAATTAATAAGACTCTGTATTGGGCTTGTTTTGTTTGGGGTAATAGAAGAAGATGACATTGTGTACTCGTTTAAATAGTTTTAATTTAATAATAAAAAATATTTTTTTAAGTTTTAATCTAATGGTTTAAAGAATTTATAAAAAAACAGTACAATAGTATAGATGATTGTCTGAAAATTATGAAAGAGATTTTACGATCTGTACAAGAAGATTACTTTTTCGAGTTGACCCCTTTATC
>JBAXUO010000153.1:0-3915 GCA_037129625.1 Chlamydiota bacterium | reverse complement strand
AACAAATTACAAAAAAATATCATTTAATAAATGGGAAAAAATAACCGTTGCCGAAGCGTTTCAAAAATATGCGAATATAAATGAAAAAGAATTATTTGATGAAAAACTTTTTGTGCAAAAAGCAAAAGAACTCGGGGCCGATACCATAGCAACGGGTCACTACGCCCAAAATCTGCTGTATGAAAGCCAACCGTCCCTTTATAAGGGAAAAGATACCGGGAAGGATCAAAGTTATTTTCTTTACACTCTAAAAAGCTCGATATTAGAAAATGTCCTTTTTCCTATTGGTCATCTGATCAAAGATCAGGTGAGAAAAATCGCAAAAGAAAATAACCTATCCACCGCAGAAAAAAAAGACAGTACAGGGATTTGCTTCATTGGCAAAAGGGATTTTCGTCCTTTTCTTGGTGAATATCTAGGGTTTTCTCCCGGTAATTTGGAAACCCTCGATGGGAAAGTCATAGGAGAGCATACCGGAGCTTTTTTTTATACTATAGGCCAAAGAAAAGGACTTCATATTGGTGGAAAAGGAGAGGCTTGGTTTGTGGCAGGCAAAGACATGAAGAGAAATGTTGTTTATGTTGTCCAAGGAGAAAACCACCCGGCCCTTTATGCAGATGATCTAAGCGCTTCCGATCTAACCTGGGTGAATGAAAAAGAGCCTTCCCTACCCTATACTTGCCTTGCCAAGATCCGGTATCGTCAACCTGACCAACCTTGCATGATTCAAAAAATAGAAGATGGGATTGCCTATGTTGACTTTTTGACTCCACAAAGAGCAATAACGCCTCGCCAGTCAATAGTTTTTTACGATAAAGATCGCTGTTTGGGCGGTGGAATGATTATACAAAGAGGGCTGTCATATATGGAGAAAAAGAAAGCGTTAGAGCATTTTTCGGATAACTAAACCACCTATAAACAGCAAGCCCGAGAGCAAAACAACCCTGTTATTTCTTACAAAACTCTGTTTAGACACCGGGGATTTAGAGATAGCTTTGGATATAGAGGGCAAAGGTTTTATTACCGTCAGCTCTTTTTCACTACCTAATACTGGCATACCTACAAGACCCTTTTTTGTTCCATGTAGTAAATATATTTCACTTGAAATCGGGGTCTGAAGAAATGTGGAGCTTTTTAAGGGACTACAATCTAAACAAAAAACTTGTGTCTTTTCAGGCAGAGTTTCCAAAAGCTTCCAAAAGTCCGATGGAAGAGTTGAATCTACAGCCACAAGAACATCTGGGACACATGTTTTTTTTTGAGAGAATATTTCGCTTGAAGAATAGAAATGCATAGAGAACTTCGTTTGAGGAAAAATAAAAGATAAAAGAGAAGAAAAAAACTTCTGGTAAGGAATACACAACTCCGGGTTCTTATACACAGGATCGATACAATATAAGGAAATAGTTTTTACCACTTTATTTTCCTTTGTACATTTTGATAAAAGATGAAAAAGCATAAAAAAATCTTCTAAAAGTCGACCGGAACCATAGCTAACATACTGTAGATTTTCATCCAACTTCACTGCATCTCTGAAAAACCTTTCAAAAAAGGATCGGATATTAGGCTTGGATAGATGACAACCTGGAACATCACATTCTTTTAAGGGTAGATCATGAAGAGAACAATATAGAGAAAAAGTAGATCTTGCTTTTTCAGCAATGTCAATATTTTGAAAGCTGCTATCTAACAACCTTTGCAAAACAGCAGGAGGCTTTTGTTGAAGTCTTTGGATTTTAGAAGAAAAAGCTGTAGAATCCGGAACTACCCTTAAAACGCCGTTGAAACTGACTGGAATATTCATTTTAATTAAAACCTACATTTTTATTATAAGTTAATTATAACACAAAATATAAATCGATTGCAATTATTAAAAAAACACTAAAATGGTTATAAATAAAATTTAACTTGATAATAGAGATTTTTTTAAATCAACAAAACGCTAGCAGCACAACTTGTATTCTCTAATCGCGAATTACCCAAACTTGTCCTGCTTAATTTTGATGCAAGTCATCCCCATTGTATTAACACTGAAGAACTTTTGTATAAAGCAATAACAATTCGAAGTAAAAATTTGACATGTGATATCAAAAATGGTATCATTAAATCATGAGTAAGCAACAAAGTTGATAGAAAAAATTTTAGAAAGAAGAGAGCTTTCTTATAAAGAAAGTGAGACCCTTCTTTTAAAGTTAGGTTTTGAGATGGATATAAGAGGATCTCACCATGTCTTTAGAAAAAATGGATATCCCAGAAACATCTCAATTAAACGTCGATCACAACTTTTACCTTACCAAATTAGAGAATTAAAGGAGGTTTTAAGAGATCATGGGTATTAAAAAAGATTTAAAATATTATCTTCATCTAAACTGGTCATATACCATAGAACAAGAAAATCATAATGGAAAACATTATTACATCATTAGAGTTAATGAGCTTCCAGGAGTTTGCACCGATGCTGAAACTATAGAAGAAGGAATGAATCTTATTCAAGAGGCCATTGAAGGAACTATTAGATTATATTTAAAAAATGGCGAACTAATTCCTGAGCCTATTAAAAAGACAGATTTTAAAGGCAATATCGCATACAGAACAACCAGTGAGCGCCATTATAATTTGGCTAAAATTGCAAAAGAAATGCATAAGTCCGTCAGCAAAACCATGGACGATCTACTTGATGCAGGAATAAAAAACTTGAAACCTATTTCTCAATAATTTTTTTTCAAACCCTATGGCTTGATCGCAACATGTGAAACAACTAAAGTTAAATTCATAGACCCAGTCCCTTTTCTATGTAGGATCCATAATACGCAAATGAACAATCCTCTCGATCCCAGTCAATTTAGTTGGATCATTTTCTGTCACAAAGAATAAAATGATAAAAAAAACTCTCTCAGCTCTTATTTATAAAGCGCATAATTGTTTGTTTCTTTTCCCACATCCTCAAAAGCAATTTTTCCATCTAACGTTTTTAATTGCATTCCAAACAAATTACAAATTGATGATCGAAATCTCTCGTAAGATATTATATAGATTTTTTGTGTTGTGATGTTACTGGGGTCAGAACCATCTTGTGGATCAATAAAATAAACGAATTTTTTTTCATTATCAACTTTAGCTCCTACGATTACGACTACATGAAACTCCAAAGAATCTTCATTTATTCTTTTAGCATTAGGTTTCCAGCCAAACACAGGCCTTCCCTCGATTTTTTGACTTAATTGAAAGGGATTCTCTTCATAAAAGGATGAACCTAACCTCCCTTCTACAAAGTGCGGCCCGTGTAGCTGTAGTTGCTCGATTAGAACATCAATGGGCTTCTCAGGATGCCATGGAGATAATTTACAACCATATGCCGTATATGAAGCCGTAAAAACTAAATTGCTCTCATGCCATTGTTTTTCAAATAAGCTCATCTCCCCCCATATTTTTCCAATTCGTTTAGGAATTGAGAGCTGAACGAAACTATTTGGCATCTGAATTTCTTTAAAAAATTGTTCATGAACTGGCATTAGTACTTCGCAATAATTATTGTTAGCATAGACGATAAAATCATCATAAACTGTTTGCTCACAGAAAGATTGAAGGGCAGCACAACATTTTTCCCGCAACTCTGGGGTTATTTGAATGGGGTTGTTAAGAATTGCTTTTGCTTTCTTTTTTGTACAACAACCAGCTAAGGCTTTAGTGATTTGCTCAGCAAATCCTATTCGAAATTTTAATGCTTCGTTGATCTTTGTTACAGCTTTGCGATGTTTAGAAATCATCACTTCTATATACCTTTCTCCTTCTTGAGTTTTTGAAGGATGTTTACCAATTCTATGCTCATTGCGAAGAATTTGGAGCGCATAATACCAGCAGGTATCGCCTTTTTGAGCCGATTGGAGGACCCGGCTGCGATTTTCGCTTGAAGAG
>JBAXUO010000152.1:0-3915 GCA_037129625.1 Chlamydiota bacterium | reverse complement strand
CACCTTCTTTGATATAAATTTCTACTCTTGCT
The DNA here is from genome assembly GCA_037129625.1 of Chlamydiota bacterium. Taxonomy (GTDB): domain Bacteria; phylum Chlamydiota; class Chlamydiia; order Chlamydiales; family SM23-39; genus JBAXUO01. The sequence continues at coordinate 3,883 of JBAXUO010000152.1, read as the reverse complement.
TCTTTAATCAATAGTTCACAGGCGACAACCACTGAACTGGAGGCTACGTTAAAATAGGTATCCAAATGCATATTGATCATTGGATCGGGAGTTTTCGAAGGAACAAGAGGGTGCATGGGTTGATGAACCACAGCTAATTCTTGAAAATCAAAATCAATAGACAAAATCTGATCAATGGCTTCTTGGTTCGTCCGGCTTCCGATACCAACCAGAGCAAATTTACCCATGGGAATAAATTCTCCCCCTTCAATGCAACCCGGCTCTTGAATTTCATGAATAACGGGTACGTTTAATACCTCTTCCCATAAGAATTTCGTTAGCTTGGTTTCATTTTTTCTAGCCGGTTTTGCCAATCGACAAATCACCAGCCCTTTATCAGTCACAAATTGCTGATCCCTCATAAAATAGAGATTACATAGAGGAAATCTCTTTGTTATGCTCAAGTTGATATCCCTAAATCCTGAATTAAGTTCAAACTCAATCCCCGGGTTTAACAAAATGATATTGAAAAAATGCTCGTTATCTAAGTATTTGGCATTATTTTCAAACTCTCTAAGGGCTATCTTTGCAGCTTGGGGATTATTCTCCGTCTGAATCGTCATAGCAGCCATGTTAATTAAAGCCTGTCTCACTTCCGGTCGTTTAGCTGCCGCTTCCAAAATAAGATCTTTTAAAAGAAAGACTTCTACTTTCATATCTCTTTTGAGAACACTTTCTAAGATCTTATGTTCCATCTTCGCCCCTTCAATGCTAAACGCTCTTTCATATAGCGAAGCTACAGGGTCTAACAATCCAAAGAACATCTCTATTCCGGGTCTGTGAATAATTACCTTTTTTAAAGGTTCCCACTCGGCTCGAATTTTTCCGTCTGTCATATCTTCCTCCTTATTAATTTAATTTTATTCTCGAACCTTTATGTTTTGTTTATATGCCCAAGTAAAAATGATAATGGCAAAAATAGCTAAAATCACAAGATCGTAAGGCATAGTCAAATACCCTAGCGGACTCCAAGGCAAGAAGTTATTAAACATAAACTTCGGGTCTCCTAAAAAGGAGACAAGAACGATTCCCATTATATAAACAGGAATCCACAAACTTTTTTTCCAATCGGCTTCTTTTTCTTTCACAAAAAGAAAAGCCGGATATCCAGTCAAGACCAAAAGAGCGCCTACCAAAGTCCAAGGCCAGGTTCCCCAGTAAAACAGATAAGTCGCCAAAATAAATCCAATAATCGAAAAAGTCATAACAAAAGGCAGCTTAAAAGGTCTTTCCGCTTTGGGTTGAACCTTACGTAATATAGGCACAGACAAAATCGCTGCGGCATAAGGCACTAACACGGTTACTGTAGCCACTAAAGCAACGGATGGAAAATTAGGTATCGCAATTAAAACAATGGTCGTCAAAAAAGAGGAAAATATAAGTGAGTTTACCGGAGTTCCATATTTAGGATGCACCTTAGACATGGAATTCCAAAAAAGACGATCCTTAGCCATGGCATAAGGCATCCTTCCTTGAATCAATACCCAGCCGCCGCCGCTTCCCCCCGTTCCAATAATAGCTCCGATGGAAACTACCACCGCAAGCCACATAAGCCCGAGAGCTTTGGAAACATCCGACAAAGGTGAAGATAGCAAAGTCATCTCTTTCCATCCTTTAAAAGAAAGATGAACTCCATCCCAATTAATCATACCCACAAAAGCAATGGCTATTAACATATAAACGACAATCGTAATGAGTAAAGTTAAAATCATTGCAAGGGGAATGGTTTTCGATGGATTTTTTACTTCTCCTGTAGGAACCACTATCGCTTCAAAACCTGTGTAGGACCAGAAAAAGAGAGTTACGGCCAAAGTCACCCCTGTAAATCCAAATGGCATAAAGGGAACAAAATTGCCTCCTTGAAAAAACATAAATCCCACAAAACCAAATATCACCATGGGAATTAACTTTCCTATGGTGGTAATCACACTATAAAGGCCTCCCCACTGAACACCAAAAATATTAATAATGGTAAAAATCCACAAAAACAAAACAGCAATCGTAATTCCTAGTGGTGTTAGAGTACTTCCGATTACGAGTCCGGGAATATAAAATCCGCTATAGAGAACAAAAATATTGATAATCCCAGCGGTTCCGATAAATAGGTACAAAAAGAATCCCCATCCCATTAAAAATCCGGTTAAATTTCCCATAGATAATCTAGGAAATGCATAAGGGCCTCCCTCTAAAGGAAAAGCAGCCCCAAGCTCTGCATAGGGAAGCGCTAAAAAAATCGCAATAATACCGGCGAGTAAAATAGCCAAAATGAGTCCGGGACCGGCTACGGCACCCATCGCTGCGGGCAGAGCAAAAATACCCGAACCGATAATACTCCCGACCCCTAAAGAAACAAGGGTCCAAAGCCCAATTTTTTTCTTAACTTGTTGAATCACATTACACTCCTAAGTGTTTTTTAATTTTACTTTACCCAACCCTGTACAATCGGAAAAAATCTACCCTTGGTAAAAGATCTTTTGGTCACACGAATGCCCGGAGGTCCTTGTCTTCTTTTATATTCGGCACGATGAATTTTCAAGACCAATTCTTCAACAAGGGCTTGGGGTAAATGATTTTTTTTCACCATCTCTTCGATGGACAAGTGATCTTCTACATAATCTTCTAATACGGCATCCACTATGGGATATTCGGGAAGAGAATCGGTATCTTTTTGGTTTAATCTAAGCTCGGCTGAAGGGGGTTTTTCTAAAATACAGTTGGGGATCCACTCATGATTTTGATTAATCCATCGGGCTAATTCATAGACTTGTTTTTTAGATACATCGTTTAAAACCCCAAGACCGCCACACATGTCTCCATATAGGGTGCAAAAGCCCATGGCCATTTCACTTTTATTTCCGGTCGATAAAACGATATATCCGAGTTTATTGGCAACAGCCATCAAGATCATTCCTCGGATTCTGGCTTGGAGATTTTCTTCTGTCGTATCAAATTCTTTTCCATAAAAAAGAGGACTGAGCAAATCTAAATAATCTTGAAAAATCCGATCAATAGGGATTTCTTGCAAGGAGACTTGTAAGCGCTCCGCTAGAACAATCGCATCTTCGATACTCCCTAAAGAGGAGAATCTCGAAGGCATTGATAAACAGAGAATGTTTTCTTTTCCTAGGGCATCTTTTGCAATGCAAGCAGTCAAAGCGGAGTCAATTCCTCCGGAGAGAGCAATACATCCTTTTTTCAATCCTAATTTTCTAAAATAGTCTTTCACTCCAAGAACAAGAGCTCTATATAAATTTTCAGTAGGAGATGCTTCTTTATGTAATGATCGCTCTTTTTCTTTTGTATCTATCAAAACCCGATCTTCTTCAAAACCCAAACAAACATGGATTACTTTTCCTTGGCTATTGACACATAGGCTATACCCATCAAAAACGAGCTGATCATTTCCCCCCACCTGATTACATACGAACCAAGGACACTGAAGAGTTTTAGCTCCTTTTTGATACACTTCGTTACATACCTTTTTATTCTCATAAAAATAAGGAGAAGCGGAGAGACTAAGTACAATATCCGGAGAAAGGGCTTTTAATTCTTCTACGGGATCTCTATTGTATTGGGTTTCGGTTAATAACCCTGAGTGTTGCCAAGCGTCTTCACAAATCAACACTCCGATCTTAGATCCTTTATATTCCCAAACTTTTTGTTCTTCTCCGGGTTCAAAGTATCTTCTTTCATCAAACACGTCATATGTGGGAAGGAGGGTTTTATCTTTAAACCCCATACACTTTCCATCGATAAGAACAGCTGCGCTATTAAAAAGGGGTTTTTCTTTTCCTTTAGGATTTTTTCTGGGGAGGCCTAGAACGATCATAAGTCCTTTAGATGC
>JBAXUO010000151.1:0-3931 GCA_037129625.1 Chlamydiota bacterium | reverse complement strand
CAGGACCAAGTGATTATCGGTTCCACCGGTTAACACATGGACCCCAAGCGAAATAAGTTTTCGAGCTAAAGTCTGGGCATTATTTACAATTTGTTTAGCATAAGTACAAAATTCAGGAGTATTGGCTTCTTTAAAAGCAATAGCTTTAGCCGCCATAACATGAGGTAACGGGCCTCCCAGCACTAAAGGGCATCCTTTATCAATAACTTCCTTAAATTCTTCCTTGCATAAGATTAAGCCACCTCTAGGTCCCCGAAGTGTTTTATGGGTGGTAGAAGTCACAATATGTGCAAATGGGACGGGATTAAAGTTCCCTTTCATAACCTTACCGGCCACGAGGCCTGCAAAATGGGCCATATCGACCATTAAAACAGCGCCTACACTATCAGCGATTTCTCTCATTTTGGCAAAATCAATCAATCTAGAATAAGCAGAATATCCGGCTAAAAGGATCAGAGGTTTTTCTTTTTTAACTTGGGCTTGAATCTGAGAATAATCTAAAACTTTTGTTTGGGGATCCACTTCATAATTGCAAGCTTGAAGAATTTTTGCAGATACGTTATGTCGATATCCATGTGTTAAATGTCCCCCAGATGAAAGAGCCATGCCCATGACTTTTTGTTTACAAAGCTCTTGACGGATGGTTTCATAATCCTCGGCTGAGAGTTCATCTACACTTTTCTTTCCTATTTTTTCCAATTCTCGATTTTGCACTCTTTGCACAAGAATCGCAAAGTAAGCTACCAGATTTGCGTCAGCTCCGGAATGGGGTTGCACGTAGGCATGATCACATCCAAAAATTTCTTTTACCAAAGAAATTGCAGTGCCCTCGATAAAGTCGACATTTTCACATCCTGCATAAAATCGATGTCCTACATATCCTTCAGAATATTTATCGGTAAGCCAATTACCCATAGATAGCTGAACGGCTAAAGAAGAATAATTTTCTGAAGCGATAAGTTTTAAAAAACTTCTTTGGTCTTGTAATTCTTTTACGATATGCGACCCAATTTCGGGAAAGGCATGAGAAATATGATCCAGACCTGCAACGAAAGCGATAGCGCTTTCTTTTTGTTCATTTTTTGGCACTGCGGACAAATAATATTGTAAATAAGACATACACACCCTCAAAGACTTCCATAATCTTTGGTCATTGTAGAAGAAAAATCATTTTGGAACACGAAAAAACCTCTATTTTCCATCTAAAAACGGAAAAGATTTTTTATTTTTCAAAAAAACTTTTACAAACTAAAGATTACTCTACCGATTTAAATTAAAAACCTTTTTAGCTGAAAGAATGGGGGGATGGTTCTGGAAGATTGTTCTTGCACATTTCTTAGGTGTTAGACTACACTTAACACAAAAAGTTATTTGTAAGGACTACATAAAATGCAAGAGACACTTAAAACCATTTTAGAAATTCAAGAACTTGACATAAAGATGATCCGATTAATGCGCCTAAAAAAAGAAAGGCTCTCTGAGATGGGAAACATCGATTCTCTTCATCGTGAATTACAAGAGCAAATCAATCTAAAAGAAAAAAACATTAATGAAATAAATAAAGAAGCTTTTTTAAAAGAAACTCGCATTCAAGAGCTTAAAGAGAATTTAAAAAAACTCGAAGCCAAGCAAGGTTCTGTCAAAAAAGTGGAAGAATTTAATGCTATCACCCATGAAATGTCCTCTGCAGAAAGAGAGCGGGTTGCCACAGAACAAATGGCATGTGACCTCATCGACAAAAGAAACGCTGAAGAAGAAATTTTCAACAAACTAAAATTGAGTTTAAAAAATTCTGAAGAAAGCAGTATCAACTTAAAAGAAGACATCAAGAGAAACATCGACCTTATCAATGCGGAAGGAAAAGAGCTCAAAAAAGAACGAGAAGCCATAGCTGTACATGCAAACAAAGACATCTTGAAGGTCTATGAAAAGCTTCTAAACAACAAAAAAGATAAAGTAGTTGTCCCTATAGAAAACCGTATTTGCAGTGGTTGCCATATTGCACTAACTGCCCAGCATGAAAATATGGTTAGAAAGTGTGAAAGAATGGTATTTTGCGAACACTGTTCACGTATTCTATATTGGCAAGACAGCCAAGCTGTTGGGGAAGCCACCGAGGGAACTAAACGAAGAAGAAGAAGAGCTACTACAACCACATAACTGTTCTCTCATACATAAAAAACTCGGGAAAGTGGGCAATCGCTGCCAAGAAATTGGGAGAGGAAAGTCCGGACTTCATAGGAAGGGATACCGGTGAAACACCGGGGGCTGTAAAGCTACGGAAAGTGCAACAGAAAACACCTCGCCAGCCTTGCGCTGGACAGATTGAAAATTCCAACTTTAGGAGTTGGACTCATGTGAGGAGACTCACGTGTGAGGCAAACCCTATCCGAAGCAAGAAAAAGGTCTTCATTCGTGTGCTTCCGCACGGAAGACCTGCAAGGTCGCTTGAGGGTTTTGGTAACAAAACCCCTAGAGGAATGATTGTCGATCACAGAATCCGGCTTATAGCTTTCCCGGGGCTTTTTAAACACTTCTTTTTTTCAAGTCTAACCTTTTTAAATTCCAGAGCTCTCCAGTCTTTCTTTATAGAAAATTCAGCCTCCCACACATCAAACTTTTGTTGCAGGTTCAACCATAATTCTGGGGTTGTTTTAAGTACTTTGGAGAGCCTTACCGCCGTATCTGCGGTTATCCCAGCTCGCCCATTTAGAATTTTGTATAAAGTATTACGGGAAATCCCAAGCGCTTTGGCTAGAACGCACTTACTAATATTTAGAGATTTGATGTAATGCTCCTCTATTATTGTCCCAGGAAGCGTTGGCTTTCTTTTTTTTGCCATAGTTCTCCTAATGATAGTCTAAATGTCGGCACCATAAAATGCCTTCAGATTCCCCTTTAATGGATGAAAATTAGAGCCAAGATAATTCATGTCCTCTACGCTCTTAGCATGAGCTACTATTATTTTGGCATTGGAATCTTTTTTAAGTGCATAAATACTTTGTTCATAAACCTCTAGAAGAAAACTCTTCCAATTGCTACTATCCTTTCGCCATAAAAAAAGGAGTTTTTATGATTTGTTCTAATTCAACTCTACAATACATAGCCAAAGAAACCATGTCCCCTTCCAATCGTTGCCTTATCCAAGGTTTCTTACAAAACTGTCAGAAAGCCATTTTCCCCATAGCTAAGAAAGCCTTGGAATACTCTGCAACTTATATGTCCCAAATCTTTCACCTACCCCCGGTTCACAGGGCTATTCATTTCACAGCTAACAAAACAGCTGACGCGATCACTTTTTTTAAAAACCAAGAAAAAACCTTTCTTGTACAAAAAGCCATTCTTGTTTGGGAAAAAGTAAAAGAACATGCATCTAAAATATACGCTGCTATACCTAACGTATACTGTCACTAAGCCCTAGGATGAGTTTTATCATACACCGCTCTCTTTAACTTCGGCGAAACATGCGTATAAATCGTTGTAGTAGAAAGAGAGCTATGCCCCAAAAGAAGTTGTATCGTCTTCAAATCCATCCCCTTTTCAAGCCAATGTGTGGCTATCGTATGACGAATCGTGTGTGGCGTTATCTTTCCTAAAAGACCACTTTGTTTCAAATAGGTTTGAAAATGCCGATCAATCGATCGAACCGTAAGTCTCCTTCCCCATTTATTCAAAAAAATGGCCTCCGTATCTTCTTCAGCTTCATGTTCGGTCGTTTTTACAAGCCTCTCCTCATGATTAAGATAGGAAACAATCCACTCCATAGCCGTCTTTGTAATCGGAACCACCCTCCCCTTTTTTCCCTTTCCCCGTATATGTAAAACCCCACGTCCCGTATCCAAGTCTTGTCGATTCAACTGCACAAGTTCAGATAGTCGTAACCCTGAACTATAAAATAATTCCATAGTCGATCGATCCCGATAGCCTAAAT
>JBAXUO010000150.1:0-3942 GCA_037129625.1 Chlamydiota bacterium | reverse complement strand
CCTCCTGACTTCCGCAATTAGTATTTAATTGGAGCTGATTTTCAAAGACTTATATTTTTTCGAAGGCACTACAATTCTAATATTTCACTTCCTCTTACAGCTCCAAATGTTTGATAAATTGCTTTTGCCTTTACACTCAGCTTGGAAGGAAGTCTATATTTTTTATTGGTGCTTTTGTCAAGAAGAAGACTTGATTGCGTTCTCCATAATTCTTTTCTGATTTCTTCTATGCTGATTTTTTCTTGTTGCTTTTCTACTCTAAATTCCACATGTCGTATCATTGTAAATGCCATATAGCAAAGCAAAATATGAGCTGTCACTCTTTCTGGTTTAAAATGGTATATGGGCCTTATTTCTAAGTTATGTTTATGCATACGAAAGGATTCCTCAATTACCCATAGTCTGCGATAACGTGCCAAAAGTTCTTGAGGATTCGTTTCAAGATCATTAGTAATAATCCCGTGAAAACCATCCCAACGTTCATCTTCCGCTATTTTCTCTTCATTAAGTGTAGCTTGGATTTTACCTTCAGTTTTTAAAAATTTTAGATAGCCTTTATTCGAGACTAGGTTTTTCAAGTTTTTGGTCTTCTCAACTTTTGACTTCATTTTCTCAAGAAGCCTATCACGGTCCTTACGATCTTTTTCAGCTCTTTTCGCACTATAAGTAATGATTAATTTGCGGTTATTTTCTAAAGTCTTTTCTTGTTTTTTGAGAATCTCTCCAGAAAAATTCAGTTCTAATCCCTCGGCAGTTAAAATCTCTTCTTGAATATTTTTAGACAATTTTTTTAATTTTGCAGCTATTACGTATTTAATACCTGCAGCTTCTAGCTGAGAAAGATTTGTTTCGCTCATCATAGCTCGATCTGCTACAAAAAACACTTCACCAATAGGTAGTATTTTTTTCCAATCCTCTAGACAACTTAAAAGAGTTTTTACTTCTGCAGTATTCCCTGGGAATAACTTGTGCCCAATAGGTAAGCCGTCTTTATTGGTTGCTAACGCCAAGACAACCTGTGTTGTATGAAATTGTTGATCTTTGGAATACCCGAAGTTTCGTAGTTCGTCTTGCTCTGTGCTTTCAAAATACAAAGTAGTTACATCAAAAAACACTACTATGGCTTTTTCAAAAGCAAGGGATTGGGTAGCAAAGAAAATTTGTTTTTCTATTTCCTCCTTTTTTTCCATTAATAAATCCATCATGCGATAGATTCTGTCTAGTTCAACATCTCTTCCAAAGTCAGCCATAAGCATTTCTTGAGAAGCTTTTTTGCTTTGAGGATTAGCAATTCTAGCTAGAAGGATATCGCGAAGAACTTCTGTAGTTTTTTTAGGAAGATGCAGATCAAAACCTAATTCATGAAAAAGTTTTCCAAAAATATCGTGAAAGCCTTCTACAACTCTCTTTTCTTCAAAAAGCTCGTTCAAATTAATCATCTTTTCCGGCTTTTCCGTTGACTTTTCTTTGAAGGTTGGTTTTTCCTTTTCTGTAGAGCTTACTACAACTGGTTTTAGCTCGGAAGAACTTGATGCAAAATCTTCATCTTGGAATAGAAAGGGTCCATATTTTTCTTCTTTTATTTGTGCTTTAAGATATTCAGCTAATTTTTTTAATTCGATAAGATGTTGCTCATCTTTTGCCACTCCTATATGCCTCAAAACTGTTTGTTTTACGGAATTTCCAGTCCGAACATTTTCGCATATTTGAACGCTTTTTCGTGGAGAATTAGGTGTGGATTTGATTCGAATAAACATGGATACCTCTTAAAAAACGGATCCAGAATAGCAAAATTCAAAATAAGCATCAATACATTTGTTTAATCGCTAGGCACTACAAAATGAAAATCACAAATTGTTCATAACTTTCATAGACAACCAAGTTTTGACACTACAAAAAAATTGCGGAAGTCAGGTATATATAATGCCATCAGTAATCTAAGGCCTCTGGACTCGTTGAGAAAAATACGCTCAATGACAAATGAAAACCTTAACAAGTTTAATCAGTGGGGCTTATACGGCTCACGATGAGCACTATTTTCCCTTTCGATAAATGAAATGAGGTCTTTGTCTGTTATAAGTTTTCCTTTCATAACTTCTAAGAAAAAGGGATAAATAATCGTCCCATCGAGTATTTTATCATAGGTATATCCTTGAGTTTGAAAAGGCATTTTAACCATAAAAGGAACTAAATATTTCTGCCTTTCGGGAAACTTCTTTATGAGAGATTGGAATCTTAGCCAATGATCTGAAGTGACTAACACCAAAGAAGAATTCCATTTCTCACCAAGGGTTTGCCGTATTATCCCCACTGTTTGATCGACAAGAAGTAAATTATTATAATAACCATCAAGTAATGGGTTGTTATGAACGGAAGAGAATTTTTTTATATTGTGTGCGTGCGGAATGGGAAAGTGAACAAAAACAAAGTTATACTTATCATCTGACAGGACACGTTTTATATCTTCCAAAAAAGAAAAATAGACATCTTCATTTTCTGGAGCAGCTCCAAAAGTTTGATTTTCTGGGGTAGCTCCTACTACAGTATGAAAATGAGCAGGAAACAAAACGACTAAAGGATTATAGAAGGATTTGTATAAAAAGCCTTTAAATGTACCCCAAAACGAACTACAACTCTTTCCTCTACCATACATTGAAAAATAAGTCACACCTTTAAGTATAAAATCATAGGGATGATACCAACCGAAAACAGCCGGATTCCTTCCTAATCGATACGCTTCAGAAAAAATATGATTACAAGATTCCCAATAAGAAAAAGAAAGATTCTTAAAAAAAAGCTGCAAGGAATTCGGTCCTAACATCATAACATGCTGACATTTTTTCCCTATCGTAAGAGATGGTATGGCTGTCATCGTATAGTTGGCTAATTGATACACCTGAGAAGCGTAAAAAGTCGTATCTTTTAGACGATCTAATTCCGGAAGGTGTATCGAAGCGGGTCTATAAGAAAAAACAAAAAATGGATCCATTTCATCAAAAAGCAACCAAATGATTTTAGGCTGCTGAACTTTTGCTTGAACAGGTGCTAATGTTAGAGGTGCTGCAAAACAAAGATTTTTGAAGCTGATAGCTACATTCCAAACACCAAAAGGAGTCAGCAAAGCAAAAAATAATGTAAAGATTCGAGCACATAATTGCGATTTTTTCCAAAAGAAAAAAATCAAAGAGACTAAAAATAATACACTAAAAATAAGCCATTTGATTTTGTAACCCAATGTAGAAGGAATGGAAGCTTGAGACATCTCAATTTCTCGTAAAACCAACAAAAAAGCAGCTAAAAATAAAAAATAAGAAAATATCCGAAGAATCTTTCGAGTCGAAAAAAGAAAAAACTGCCGTGTTACAAAAAAAAGAACCGTTACAATAGACAGAAAAAGCACTTCGTGTAAAAAAACTATCTTACAAGAAGTAGGGTCAAAGTAACCAGTAAATCCCCCATAAGCAAAATAAAACCAAATCACCGCAGCTAAAGAAAAGCTTCCTAAGAAATTCAGTGTTTTTTTCTCATGAAAAACAGACATCGATTACCATCCTTTTGCATTTGTGAAAATTGAACATCAAAAAAAACAGAAAATTCTTGTAAAAACGTTTCTTTTGTATAGAAATCAAATAAAGAATCCCTTCCTCTGCAAATTTCTTGAAACTTAGGATCTTCCTTAGGAATAAATTCTATAACCAAGCCATCTGATGTCAAACTGGCTAAAAGAGAAGCTATTTCATGCAAAGGAACCCTTTCCGTAACCAAAACATGATGTAAAACAGCTAGAAAAAATATCATATCGAATTTTCCCTTGCATCTTTGTAAAAAAGAAATAGTTTCTTCATTTTGCCAGCCTAAAGAGGGAGATGGATGACAAAGGTTTACAACAAGAGGCAAAATCGGAAGTTTTTTACTAAAAGCTTCTGACCAAAGATTTCCGAT
>JBAXUO010000015.1:0-14533 GCA_037129625.1 Chlamydiota bacterium | reverse complement strand
TTTCGCTCTCAAGTTCGCTCAAGATTGCGGTTTTCTCCTCTCATTCTTATAACTCCGGGACATATTCAGGAATGAATTTCTTTGCTAATCTTTTTCCTTTTTCATCTACTACAACAATAGAAACAGGCTTTTCAGAGACCTTTTGGTCTGTTTTATAATGAATTTTTCCGGTCACTCCGACAAAATCTTTTGTCGCCGCTAAGGCTTCATCAATTTTTTCTTTTTGATACGACCTGGCCCTTCGAATGGCATCCAACAAAAGGTTTGCGGCATCATAGCCCAATGCTGCAAAAGCAGTAGGGTTCATTTTATATTTTCTTTCATAGGCCCGCATAAACTCTCTAATTTCCGGATCAGGGCTATTTTTATCTAAGAAGACATGAGTAGAAAAATACAAAGGTCCAATGACAAAATTTGGTTTTGCATTAGTCCAAACATCCAAATCCCAACTATCCCCTGCAAAAACAGGTTGGGTAAAACCGTTTTCTCGAATTTCCTTTAGTAAAGAAAAGGCTTTTTCCGGGCCCGAAGCGATATAAATGAGATCAATGGAGGGAGAGAATTCCTTCATTTCCTGAAACATTTTGATAAAATTTACATCTTTTACGGAAGAGAAGGATTTCATAAGAACCACATTTCCTCCTAGATGAGTAAAGCTATTTCGAAAGAAGACCCCTAGCAACCTGGCATATTCCATATAATTATCATAAATGATACAAGCCGTTTTCAAATGGAGATCTTTGATGGCGTATTCTGCACTGGCGGCGGCTTGCGTATTATCTCCGAAGGGGAGTAAGTAGAGGTAATTTGGAATTTTTTCCGGAAGCAAAGGGGATGTGGCACCTGAGGTTAAGAAAACTTTGTGTTTGGCTACAATAGGTGGAGCAGCGGCTAGAACCATATCGGTATCGCTGAGACCAAAAAAAGCGATAATCTTTTTATCTTTGCTTAAGGTTTCAGCTGTTTTGTGTAAAAATTCGGGATCTGATTTTCCGTTTACTAAAAGTAAAGAGACTTCGGGGTGATCTTCGAAAGCTAATTTGGCTCCCTGAGCGGAATAACTATCCAGTTCGGCTTGATTTCCTGTTAGGTTATATAAAGCGACAATTTTTGGTTTTTCCGACATATTTTGGCAAGAGAAACAAGAAAGGAAAGCAAATAGGCAAAAGATCTTATACATGGGGCACCTCTTTTTGCACCGTAGCATAATGATAGTTTTTCTAAAAAGTATTTCGGTTGCAATAAAAGAGAATAGATGATAAACTTTTTTTGAAAACAATTCTTAATCAACTTAGAATCAAACTCTTATGCAAATATAAATAAAACAAAAAAACCTTATTTCACTAATTATTAGCTTGAATTAAAATTGTGATTTATTATATAATACTTATTATAAACTAAATTAAAAAACCAGGAGTCTTATTTTATGACTACAGGAATATCAAGCTCTACTACTACCACCTCTTCTTTACCTGTTATATGCCCCCCAGCCAATCCATTCAGAAACAATCTTAGTTCCCTCCAGTTTTATTCTCCCTCGCCCTCTCCCAATCCATCCAATCAAATCGTACCCTCAAGTCCATCCAGCACTCCTAGTCATTCTTCCAAAAATTCCTTCGTTTTCGGATTTATCTACCAACCTCTCTCCTCAACACCTAGCAGCTCGGATCCTTCCACCTTGCCCGAATTTCGCATCCTTCTTGCTGATAATGAAACAACCATTTTAACCAGTCTTTATGCCACTCTAAATGGTTTGCTACTACGAACACAATTTGCTTCTATTTCCACATCGTTAAAAAATACAATTAAAACTATTCAAGACTTAGCTAAGAGTAGAATTTCAAATTTTACAATAACTATGGTTACAGAAGCAACAGAAGCAAAAAAAGCTCTGCTTGGCGAAAAATTTACATGCTTAAAAAGCCTTTCAGCTGAAGAAACAATCTCTATTGAAAGGGCAGCACCTTTTCACATGGCCATTATAGATGGAAATTTACAAAGGAGCCACGATGGCTTTATGGTAATGAAAGAGGTAATGACAAGCCATAACCCTTTTGTTGAAAAGACTCTCATCCTCCCTCATTCAAGCGATCTAGACGTCTCTAATCCTCAAGAACAAAGAAAACCTCTTTTAGATCAACTCTTCGCCGTTGGTATTCAACCACTGCACATATTACCGAAGAATGGAACCCCAGAGACCCAAAATGAATTTTTAGAAAATGTAAGCAAAGCCGTCCTTGTACAATTAGGCTCGCAATTTACTGCACAAGAAACTCCCTCAGCGCCAGAGAAGACCCCATCACCTATCTCACCAAAAACTCCCGGTTCTACGCATACCCGCCATCATAAACTGCCTCTATCCCGGACTGCCTCACTCACATCACCTCTTCAAATTTCTAATATCTCTTCCTCCGAGCTTCCACCATTGCTACCTCCATTATCTTTCACCTTAAACCCCTCTGGCTCCACTTCTGAGCTCCCTCCTTTATCGGTTTCCTTTGCCCCATTCTCAGCTCAAGCGTCTTCCTCTCCTTCTCAGTCTCTAACACAACAGCCCTCAGCAACTAAACCACCGCCCAATTTTACGCTTAACCCTTCCTTTTCCCTTACCACCTTAGAACCATACTCATTATCCCTTGCCACGTCTTTATCAAACCCTACCCTATCTTCATCTCCAGGTTCTCAGTTCAAACCACCACTTGCATCCGTACCGCCTCTTCCTTCCTTACCTATATTCGAACCTACAACAAAAGCAACCCCTACTTCTGAAAAAATGGAAACAACCACTTAAACTTTTGCTGAAAAATCTTATCCGCACAATTTTACGACAATCCTTTCAAACAAGGATTTTGTCTCGAGGGGCTTTTGTATCAAATTCGATACAATAGATTCTATCGGTGACATGGTCAACACGCTCCACGGACCATATTGAAGAAAAGGCAAAACTACCCACTTTTGCCATAATGAAATATATCCATTCAATCCGGCCACAGCCAGATTCACAGGCCTTTGCAATATAGATATTTTCTTCATTTTCCAAGGGCTTAATTTCGTAGATGGAAAAGGTTTAAAATTTCCTAAGATAAAAAAAGATATCCCATTAGCAAAAAAAAGATTGGCCAAAGCAACAACGCCTACCAAAGAGTTTCCTATCCAAGAACCTTTTCTTATTCTATCAATGTGCTTTGACTTTATCACCCCCATGCGCTGTAAAGGACAACCTCTAACCGAAAATCGAACCTTTCTTAAAAAATTATCCGATACGGAAAGAGCAAAAGGAAATTTACTTTTTCCTTGTACCCAGGAAAAAAGAGACTCTATTGTTCTAATTTTTTTCTCTACAAACGTAGCCCCTTCTTCTTTTACCAATGATAAAAATGTTTCTGAAGGACATATCGACTCAGAAAGACATTGATTATTCTTCGGAACCATCAATGGAAAAGAGGGCAAAGAAATCCTCGCCAAAGGTCGAAAGAAAAATCGAACCATACCGGCTATCTTGGAAGTATCTCCTAGATGTCGAGAAGAAGCATTAATGATTTTATTCCCAACTAACCCCAAAACAACATGAGCGGCAACCATCACTCCCATAATTTCTATGCCTTTGGCTACTTGAGAAACTGTAAACTTTGCATCCCTCACACTTCGAAAAATAGGAATATTTTTAGTAAACGAAAAAAGCTCTCCCAAAGAAGTGCCTTCTCGAATCTTATCAACAAAAGCCTCAGGGATAGGTTTTAGCTGTTCCTCATTTACCTTTGAAGGCTTAGCCCTATCACAGAATAAATAAGCCCAAAGAGGAACTAAAAGAAATACGGCAAAAACAACCTTCATAATTTTCTGTAAAGTAGTGTCCGAGTGTAAACACCAAGTTCGAATCAAAACAGGATGCCTTCTAGCAAATGAAGAAAGTAGAGGAGGGATAAGTGTAGGCGCTACAAAACATCTCTTAAGAAATGCTTTGGAAAAAACAGAATCAGGCTCTGCGGGAAACGAGGGAAGAAAGTCCCTATCCGGGATCGAAGGATACATAGATTCAAAAAAACGAACAACCATCTTAACTTCCTTTCTTATAAAGGAGTAAGATTATAAGAACCGCCCATGTTTTTTTAAACAGAAAAGATTTAAGAAGTAAGTTTCTTAAAGGCTCGCAAAACTTTAGACACTGAAATAAATCTTTTCCAAAAAATATCCCGCAAACGAAAACAAGAAATATTCGGAATCCCAGGCGACGGATAGACGACCTCCCCTCTACAAAAACCGGGTCTCCATAACAAACTCTTCCTTTTATGACAAAAAATGGAGACCGTCGGCAACCCAAAACAGGAAGCTAAATGACCCACCCCGGAGTCATTTCCAATCATATATCCAGCAGAAGACACCTCTTTTGCCAATTCTTCACAGGTAGGGAAAAATCGGACCGCCACTTTTTCTTTTAATAAAAAATTCCACTCTTCTTTTTCTTTTTCACTAAAAACAAATAGGGGAGCAAAACCCATACTCTCTAGCAATCGATACAGCAAAAGAAATTTTTCTATAGGCCATCGTTTTTCCACCTTGGCACCGGAAGCGTGTAAAATCACTTTTTTCGGATTTTTTTGAATAGCCCTATCCTCCGGAAATTTCCAAAACACCTCTTTAGTTACCTTTGGCAAATGAAGAATTCGAGAACAAAAAAGTTCCATATTTTGAACCATAGACAAATGCGGCTCAAATTTAGCATCTTCATAATAGGGTTGTTTTCCTTTTCTGGAAGAAAAGGAAGCATTAATAACCCATATTTTTTCCAAAAATTGTTTTTTTCCTTCCAAAATAAGCGTCTTGATAAAGGGATGAGAAAAATCATAAAAAACAAAGATTTTTTCATAAGAAAATATTTCTTCCAAATGGGAAGGAAACTTTCGTATGGATACATAAGGGAAAAAAGGCTGAAGCTCAGAAAAAGAACCCGAATGGAAAAGAACAACTTCCTTTTTGTTTATATAAAAGTTATTAGCTAACGCTAGGGAGATGAGTCCATCTCCGAGTCCTGGGCAGCTGACAATAGCAATGGTCATAAATGATCCTTAATGGCTGTAGTGTATCAAAAGTTGAGATCTATTGCCTGATTTTTCATAACCTTCTAATAAACAATAATTTATAACAAGAAACCCTCTTGCGTTAAGGCTTGTAACTGAGAAAAGCCTCGACACACCTCTTTCACAGAAATACACGAACTACCCAACTTCTCTTGTAAACGAAAACCTTTGATATTCGGAATCCAAAAAGAAGGTTTGATCGTTTTTCCAATCGTCCAATCGGGTCTCCAAAAAGGTTCCTTCCTTCGAGAAGAAAAAATAGTAAGTGTTGGAATTTGCAAAGAAGAGGCTAAATGCCCAATCCCCGAATCATTCCCAATAAAATATCCAGACTCATAAAGAAAAGAAGCCGTTTCATGCAAAGAAGCGAAATAAGGGGCTTTCCACACTTGTGCTTCTTTCGGAGACACAATAAAAACAACTTCATATCCCTTCGTCTCTAGAGCGATTTTTAACTGATAGAATTTTTGCACCGGCCAATTTCTAGAGAGATCTCGACTTGTCGGATGAATAGCAATTCTTTTTTTATACTTCCTATAAGACAAAGAGCTGGGAGCCACCATCCCACAATTTTTTTCCACCTTCGGAAGAAACAAAATATCTCGACAAAAAGAAAAAAGATTCTCGGCTACCGTTTTTTTAGGATCTAAAAAACCCTCTCGATAGATATTTTTTCCTTTGCAAGTCGTCGGCTTCAGTAGATATACACTATGAGGAAATTTCTCTTTAGCCCATCTGGCCCTTTTGTCATTTTGAGAATCCAAATTGATAAAAACCTTCTCATAAGAAGAACAAAGAGAATAAAATTCTTCATCACTCACATTTTTTTTCAAAGAAAAACCGGGCAAGAATTCTTGAAGCTCAGGCAATAGGTTATGATAGGTATCCACTTGAAATCCTATTTGTTGCAAATTATGGGATAGAAGACAAAAGAGAAGCCCGTCCCCAATTCCTTGACTACAAAATACTGCACATTTTCTCATAAACTACCAATAGAACTAGATTATAATAATACAATTTGATATTTGGAAGTTTATAATGAGATAATATTTTATGCATCAAAAAATTTTATTAGAAACTTCAATAAAGCAAGAAGGTAGATTTCTATTAACCCATCGGATGGAACAAGCCCTGCAAATCCTCCAACTCCCCCGACTAGACCTGCAAGACCTTATCCAACAAGAGCTTGAAAAAAATCCTCTCTTAGAACGAAAAGAACAAAAAACGGTTTCTATCGACCCCTCCTTTCTTCCGGAAAAAAAATCTCTCTTTTCTTCCTTAGAAGAACAGATCCACTACCTCTTTTCTTCAAAAGATCTACCCATAGCTCAAGAAATAATAAAACATATAGACCGTAAAGGCTATCTATCCGTTTCTTTAGAAGAACTATCTACTCATTTACAAAAAGATCTTATATTACTGGAAAAAATTCTTCTCCAAATCCATAAGAAGATGGAACCTGCCGGGATCGGATCTCGATCTTTACAAGAATGTCTTTTCCTTCAAATCAAAAGAAAATCTCCTAGAAGCCTAGAAGAAAAAATTATAAAAACCCAATTTTCCAATCTTTTACATCACAGATTTGCTCTGATTCAAAAAGAACTAAAAATCACCAAAGAAGAACTGCAAGTTTCCATTCAAAAAATCTCCTCTTTATCCCTACATCCTGGCGGCTCATTTTTTGAAGAACTTGCTCCCTCACGGTTTCCAGATATTGTTCTGAAAAAAAGAAAAAATACCTGGCATATATCTATCCACCAAGAAGAAATTTTTACCCTACCTATCTCATCTTATCTTTCTAAAGATAAAGAAGAGAAAAAACAAATGCACGATTGGATATCTTCAGGAAAATGGTTAATGCAAAGTCTTACAAGAAGAAAAGATCTACTATTGAAATTAACTATCTATCTTGTAAAAAAACAGAATGCTTTTTTTGAAGGCACAGGGAATTTACAACCCATCCACATGAAAGAAGCGGCCGAAGAGCTAGGAATGCATGAATCGACCATATCAAGGGCTGTTTATGAAAAGTACATAGATTGTCCAAAAGGAATTTTTTCCATTCGTTCCTTTTTCACCTATTCCTTACGTACTTCTTCCGGAAAAACTTCAAATGCATTTGCCCTTCAAACGTTACAAAAACTCGTCGCAGAAGAAAAGAAAGCCTTTTCTGACAATGACCTTTCTCAAAAGCTGAAAGATAGAGGAGTTTATTGTTCTAGAAGAACTATTACAAAATATCGAAAGAAACTTAAAATCCCTTCTTCCATTCGAAGAAACTGGACAAAATCTACACCTCTGTAGATAATTTCTTGTCTAAAGAATAATGAGAGAGTTTTTATGTCAACATCCACTGGCGAGATATGCCGACCTATTCCCTTTCGAGCCCATCCTTATTTAGGAATAACAATAGACACCATTGATAGACCCTCTTCCTCTTCTTCTTCTTCTTCTGAACCGGCTTCTAATTCTCCCTTCCGTCGAAGCATTCCTCTTCGAATACATACTGCGAAATCTCACTTAGGAAAATGCCCGGCTCTTCTGCCTTCTTTTTCAATATTAGTAGGGAGCCCTAACCTCGCCTTATTTCAACCTATTTATACCAAATTAAAACACCTACTGGAATCTCCCTGTGTTTTATATAATGAAAGCCAAGAAGTTCAAAACATCGCTCAAAGTATTCAGGAACTAGCTCAAAAACGAATCTCAGAATATACAATCACTTTCGTAAAAGATGAAGAAAATCTAATGAAGTTTTTACAAAAGAACTCCCCATTCGAAAGTGTTGGCATGGTAGTAGATCCCAAAACAAAAATATTTCCAACATTTATCCTACCTACCTCATCAAGACCCCTACATATTGCCATAATAGACGACAACCTAGAACAGCATCCCTCTCAAGAAAGTCCTCTCATAAAAAGATGTCAACTGGTAGCTCTCAATACACTTATCCTTCCCTATTCGCCTATTTTCACTAAAAACCCGGAGCCTGCTACCAAAATAAAAATACAAAAGCTTATGGAAACAGGTATTAACTCCCGTTTTATATTAGGGCCACTCTCAAGCACAAAAGATAATGATTTTTTGCTTTCTCTTAGCCAAGCTATCCTTGAACCACTGAGCAAACAATTTTCTACAAGATTACCCCAACAACCTTTTTTTACTTCCTTCAGGGAAAAACGCATGACCCATTCCCCTCTAGCTTTTTCTGAAACACTACCTAATACTACTACGCAGAACCCTACAAATGAAAAGGAGGAAACGTAACTACGGTTGAACCAAAAAATAATCAGACTAATGTAAGACTGTCCATCTTAAGATCTTAGATCTTTCGTTTTAAGTTTCGAGGATCTGATACAAATTCTCCCAAAAGAGCGAATATGAAAAAAAATTCTCTACTACTAGCTCATCCCCCCTTTAAAGATTTCGTCTTTTGGGCTTATTGTCCCATTTCTCACAAATTTCTTCTTGCAATTTTGTAACATATAAGTTACAATTGAATTAAAAGAAGAAGAGAAACTGAGTGACTGAAGACTACAAGTTCATAATTGAGGTATACGAAACAAATAAGGGAAAGAGCCCTTTTAGCGATTGGCTGAAGAAGTTTAGGGATCTTAAAGCGAAAGCTGCTATAAGAATGAGAATAGACCGAGCTAGGTTAGGAAATTTCGGATCAACCTAGTTTCTTACTAAAGGCGTTAGCGAGTTGAGGATTGATGTTGGCTCTGGAGTTAGAGTTTACTACTCAATGGTTGCAAAAGACACAATATTGTTGCTTTGCGCCGGCACTAAGAAAACCCAAGATCAAGACATAGAATTAGCTTGTGGTTATTTAAAAGATTATAAGGAGTTTTTTAATGAAAAGAAGTAGAAAATATCAAGATGAGCTTATCGAATCCTTGAAAGACAAAAATGAGGCTCTTGCTTATTTAAACGCTGCGTGGGAAGAATGTTTCAATGGAGATAAAGAATCCATGACTTTATTTCTCCTTGCTCTTCGTAATGTGGCTGAAGCTCAGGGTGGAGTAAGTAACTTGGCTAAAAAAACCCATTTAAGACGCGAACAAATCTACCATACCTTGTCTTCGGATGGCAATCCCGAATTAAAAACATTTATGACTTTACTTCGCGGTTTAAATTTAATTCCCCAATTTGTATAAAAGAGAGATCAACCTACAACGCAATGACCTGTCTTTTTCTATTACAGCTTTAATCTCTTCCAAAGAAAAACGGGAAAATTCGATAATCTCCCTATCTGTTAGCCGTACCATCATAGCTAATGCTTTCTTGGAGCAAGAAAAATGCTTTTGCAGTTTCCGAAAGGTTCGAAAAAAAATCATCCGTAACCGAAACAGCCGAAATAACCCAAGCCCAACCCAAGATAAAAGAGCAGAAGAGAACCCCAAAAACAGAAGGTTGTAATCAAAAAAGGAACTAAGCATCCATCCCATAACCACAATAGAAAAAACAAAAACTTCCCAAGAGTGTCGAATCATAGGCCCTATCACCTTTCGCCATCGACTCGAAGAGGTCAAATAGGCGAAAAACTCTTCAAAAATCGGCTCATCAAAGGCGGCTCTTGCCGCATGAACCCCTTCATGAGCCAACATCTCGTCCAAATCATAAATCCATAAAAAGCTTCCCTTTTCAAAACCCTTTCGAATCTGTAATACAGGAACCCTCTCTTTGCCTATCCAAGTAACTGCACCTTGAAAAAAAGAGATACCCCGATTATGAAAAAAAGCAGAGACAAACTCCGGAGCCATTTCGTACATCTCCCAAAGACGGGTTCGAGTCCAACTCCAAATAGGTCTTTTTAACCTGGCTTCTAAAAAAAAAGGGGGCGGTTCTTTTATTTCTTCAAAAAAAATCTTTGGATCCTGATACAATTTTTTAGTAAAAAAAATTCTTTGTAAAAATTCCTCGTTTCCCTCGAGAGGACCGGGTATAAATCCTTCCTCATGAAACCGCAAAAGTTCTGCATCTGAAATCATTTTCTTTACCTTTCTGCAAAAATATTTTATCCTCTTTTGTTGACTAAGCAAGCAAAATTCGATACAACATAATAAACAAAGTATAGAAATCATGGGAAAAATCTTAATTATTGTCGAGTCTCCTACCAAAATCAAAACTCTACAAAAGTTTGTCGGTAGTGGAATCTCGTTTGAATCTTCTCTCGGACATATCCGGGATTTACCACAAAAAGAATTCGGCATCGATACCGAGCATGACTTTGAACCCCATTATGTAAACCTCCCAGAAAAAAAAGATGTCATAAAAAAACTCAAACTAGCTGCGCAAAATAGCGATGTTGTCTATCTAGCCCCCGACCCTGATCGAGAAGGAGAGGCCATTGCTTGGCATATTGCTTCCGTGTTACCTAAAGATATCCCAATAAAACGTATCACCTTTAATTCCATTACCCGTAATGCCGTATTAGATTCTCTTCAACATCCTCGCGACATCGACATGGGTCTTGTCAATGCCCAACAAGCCAGACGTCTTTTAGATCGTATTGTCGGCTACAAAATTTCTCCCATCCTCACCCGAAAAATTAAAAGAGGAAAAAGTGGAACCTCTGCCGGACGGGTCCAATCTGTCGCCCTAAAACTCGTAGTAGACAGAGAAAAAGAAATTGATGCGTTCATCCCTATAGAATATTGGACCATCAAAGCCCTTCTTTCCCTTCCAAAAGAAGAGAAACCTTTCGAAGCCACCGTAGAGACCGTCGATGGAAAAAAAGTCGATAAAGAGCCCAAAGAAAACGTTTATCTCATACCTGATCAAATAATTGCTTCCTCTGTTGTTGATAAACTCCGTCAAGCCGCATACACCGTCGGCCCCGTAGAAAAGAAAGAGAAAAAACGAAATCCCGTTCCCCCTTTCATCACATCTACCCTCCAACAAGAGGCCAGCCGTCATTACGGCTTCTCGGTCACCCGTACTATGAGCATTGCTCAAGAACTCTATGAAGGAGTTGACATGGGTGAAGAGGGCGCAGAGGGTCTTATTACCTATATGAGAACCGACTCTGTCCAAGTAGCCCCTGAAGCTATAACCAATGCAAGATCTTTTATAGCTAATGAATACGGAAAAGAATACCTCCCCGAGACACCCCGATTCTACGCCAGTAAAAAAAGTGCACAAGAAGCTCATGAAGCCATACGCCCCACCAACCTGCTCCATCCTCCTGAAAAAATCAAAAACTTCCTAACGACTGACCAGTATAAAATCTATCTTTTGATTTGGAGACGATTTGTGGCTTCCCAAATGAATCCGGCCATCTATGACACGATCAGCGCTGAAATAGAAACAGATAAAAATATCACCCTTCGCGCCACCGGTTCCATTATCAAATTTTCCGGATTTTTGGCTGTCTATGAAGAAAAAAAGGACAAAGGAGAAGCCGAAGAAGAAGAAGTAAAACTTCTTCCCCCTCTAGAAGAAGGAAAACCTTTACGTTTAGATGATTTGCTCCCTGTTCAATCTGTTACCAAAGCTCCCCCCCGATTTACGGAAGCTTCTCTTGTAAAAGAACTGGAAAAATCATGCATCGTCATACGTTCGACCTATGCTACGATTATGAACAAAATCCAAAATCGAGAATATACCGTCAAAGAAAATAATACCCTTCGACCTACCGAGCTTGGAAAAATCATTGCACAGATGCTGGAAGAGAATTTCAAACCCATCATGAATGTAGGTTTTACTGCCGCGATGGAAGATGACTTAGAGCTTGTAGCGGAAAACAAACGGAACTGGAAAGGCCTCATTAAGGAATTTTGGGAAGCGTTTATTCCTATGGTAACTAAAGCAGAAAAAGAGGCTATGGTACCCAAGCTCATCACTGAGCATCTATGTCCAAAATGTCAAAAGCCTCTACAAAAAATTTGGTCTCGCAACAAGTATTTTTACGGTTGCAGCGGATATCCCGACTGTGATTTCACCTCTTCCGTAGAAACCTTTCACTTCAAAAAAGAAGATTTCGATGAAAATTTTGATTGGGATCAACTTTGTCCCAAATGCCAAGCTCCGATGGTTCTTCGCCATGGACGATTTGGTACTTTCTTAGGGTGTTCGAAATATCCCGAATGCAAAGGGATCATCAACATCCCTAAAAAAGGGGAAAAAGAAGTCGGAGATATACCCTGTCCGGCTATTGGTTGTGAAGGAAAAATTCTTCGTCGAAAGACCCGATTTGGAAAAACATTTTATTCCTGTTCCTCTTTTCCGGATTGTGATGTCATTGTCAATGAGATCGCAGATTTGGAGACCAAGTATGATGCACATCACCCTAAAACAGCCTATGTGAAAAAAGAAAAGGGAAGTCGCTTTAAAAAGGAAGTTAAAGGCAAAAAGCCTAAAACAACTAAAACAAAAGAAGCCTCTTCTCGTCTTTTGAAACTTTCAGAAGAGCTCTCTGACATTGTAGGCGCCAAGGAACTTTCTCGAGCCGACGTGCTCAAAAAAATATGGGACTACATTAAAGTTAAAAATCTCCAAGATCCCAAAAACAAAAGAAGAATTATTCCTGATGAGAAGCTAGAAAAGATTTTCATGTCAAAGGAACCCATTGACATGATGAAACTGGCCGGGCTCTTATCGCCTCACATAAAGAAATAAGAGAAAAAAGTTCTTCATAGACATGTCTAGTTTACAAGATATCGAATTTTCATCATAATGTAAACTAAGCAGGAAAAACTATGAACAACTTAAGCATTCGACTCCAACAAGCTAGAAAAGCGGCAGGCTTAAGCCTACGCGCACTTGCTGCGCTCGTATCCTTAAGTCACGCTGCTATCAAAAAATATGAAGATGGGGATGTCTATCCATCTTCTGACATGCTCATAAAATTGGCAAAAGCTCTAAAAGTTCGTGTCGATTTCTTTTTTCGCCCAATCAAAGTCTCTCTTGAGAATGTAAAGTTTCGAAAACGAAAGAAACTGAATGAAAGAGCTGAAGAGACCATTAAATTTGAGGTAATCAGTCAAATCGAGCGTCGCTTAGAATTAGAGAATCTTTATCCCTCTTCCCCCGTGCCAATATTTAAAATATCAGCTACTTTTCCTGAAAAAATTAATAGTCTCGAAGAGATAGAGTCAGTAGCTGAAAAACTCCGCAATCATTGGAAACTAGGACTGGCTCCCATCCATGATCTTATTGATACTTTTGAAAATCATGGAATAAGAGTATTTATTGTTGATACGGAAGAAAAGCATTTTGATGGTCTTTCCACAGTCATTAATGATCAGCCAATCATCGTGATTAGCTCAAGATGGCCCGGCGATCGACAACGCTTCAATCTTACCCATGAACTTGCTCACTATATGCTTAATAATCGTCTTTCTCCCAAATTGGATGAAGAGGAAGCTTGCAACCGATTTGCAGGTTCTTTTCTCTTTCCACGCGAAGCTGTGTTTCATATAGTGGGAAAAGAGCGTCAAGCCATTGAATGGCAAGAACTCCTTCTTCTCAAAGAACAGTTTCAATTAAGCATGGGTGCGATTTGTTATCGACTTAAAGATTTAGGAGTTATTCAAGAGCCCTACTACAAAAGCGTTATAATTCGTTTCCGACAGAAGGGATGGCATCGTAAAGAGCCCGGATCAGAAATCCCTCCTGAAAAAGCTCATACTTTTAACCAAATGCTGTTTCATGCTCTTGGTGAAAAATATATTGGGGAATCAAAAGCCGCAGAACTGTTATCTTGTTCTCTTACTCAATTAAAAGCTCTTCGTCAGGTGCAGAATTCACATGCTTTTACTCATCAGTGATGCTAATATCCTTATCGATATCGAAGACGGTAATTTAACTCCTTTAATTTTTCGACTCCCTTATGAGATTGCAGTTCCCGATATTCTCTTCGAGTTAGAACTTAGAGAACAACATAGCCATCTTCTGAAGGCTGGTTTACAAGTGAAAAGTCTTACCGCTGAATCCGTCAAAAGGACTGAGTCTTTGAACTTCAAATACTCACGGCCTAGCATAATGGATCATTCGGCTTTAGCGCTTGCCTTGCAAGAAAAATGTCCGCTTCTAACTGGTGATAAAGATCTTCGATCTGCTGCGAAGAAAGAAGGGGTTGAAGTACACGGAACGATATGGATTATTGAGGAATTGCTGAATCAAAAGCTCCTACAGCAAGCGCAAGCTAGAGGTAGCTTTGATTCGATGAAAGCTAAGGGCAGTCGACTTCCTTGGGGAGAGGTGGAAAAGCTTCTGAACAGATGGGAGTTAATTGGAGTTAAAAATGAATAAAAGGGTTCATTCTTCTTATATATAATGCCATCAGTAATCTAAGGCCTCTGGACTCGTTGAGAAAAATACGCTCAATGACAAATGAAAACCTTAACAAGTTTAATCAGTGGGGCTTATACGGCTCACGATGAGCACTATTTTCCCTCCTGACTTCCGCAATTAGTATTTAATTGGAGCTGATTTTCAAAGACTTATAT
>JBAXUO010000149.1:0-3954 GCA_037129625.1 Chlamydiota bacterium | reverse complement strand
TTTTTGGGTTATGGGTTTGATGTGGTTGGTAAGTTATATTATACCGATAACAAATTTTTACGGAATTCAAACGCTTTCTTTTTCGTTGGAAATGACCTACTGAATTTGATTCCACTCCTAATGGCACGTACACGGTACGAAAAACCATCAAAGTAAATGTGATGAGATACCGGTTCGTAATCTCTAACATTTAATAATGATTTTTTACTTTTTTTTATAAGTAACTAAAATGCTATTCTTCTAGTTAAAGCAAAGTGAATCCAACGTGTGCATTTTGTTGAATTCGCTCTATTCTAAGATAATGCTTTTCAATACTTTTTGTCCTTCTTCATTTTATTCAAAATAAATGAATGAATGGTCTCCTTTGTATTGACAATGGCGAAACCACCAGGCCCATTCATCGGGGGCATAAAAACTTTCACAGGTCAATTGCCAATAGAGCAAATTTGCCTTTTCTTCTTCATTTCGATACGATTCGACGACAAGGTATTTATTTTTTTTCCCAACTCGTTCTATTTCTTGCAGAGCTTTTTCTAGATCATAGCAGGGTAAGTTATGTAGGGTGTTGATGGATATCACTAGATCAAAATGTTGATTGGGATAGGGAAGAGATTTTGCATTTCCTACTTGTAGTACTGATTGGATTTCTTCTTTTGCATTTTCAATCCCATAGTGAGAAATATCTATCCCTTGTACTTGAAGACCGGGAACCACTTGAGTTAAATCATAGAGAAGAAAGCCCTTTCCACAGCCCACATCCAAAACTCTATCCCCCTTTTTGAGGCCATAATGCATGGCTAGACTTTCTGCAACAGTTTTCCATCTCCCATCATAGCGAAATCCTCCATATCCAAATTTGCGATCACCGTCCCAATATTCCTGGCCAAATTTTTTCGCAATGGTAGCCGCTTCTGCTTTGGGAATTTCATTTACTCTTCCTAAGTAGTCTCTTGTAGTTTTTTTATGGATGGAAGAAATGAAATCTAGGTATGCCATGGGACCTCTTCGTTTTGAATTTTTTGAAACATTTTTTTTGCGATTTCCAGTTGGTTAGGTTGCTGGGAAAGAGCAAAGGCTCTTCTTTCTTTTTCAACCGGAAGAAAAGAATTTAGTATAATGCAACACCATTTCATTTGCATGAGAGGAAATACAATTTTTGCTCTTTCTTCTATTGCAGGATCTAATTTAGATAAGGCATTTTGCCATTTCTTCCAATATTTCCATGGAATAGGAATTTTGGGTTGGCAAAAGAAATCACAGAGCATTTTTGCAGGATCATCCCATCCGGCATATTCAAAATCGATAAAAATCGTGTTGTTATTGTGATATAAAGCGTTATGAAATCCAAAATCGGATGGGCTAATGCAAAGATTTGTTTCGGGTATTTGATTGTAAG
Organism: Chlamydiota bacterium; assembly: GCA_037129625.1. Lineage (GTDB taxonomy): Bacteria > Chlamydiota > Chlamydiia > Chlamydiales > SM23-39 > JBAXUO01. Next base: position 2,558 of record JBAXUO010000149.1, on the reverse strand, counting down.
AGAGTGCTTGCGATAGCTTTTGTTGCATTGTTTCCCATTGTGGGAATAATTCTTCTCTCACGAACTCATTAGCTTTTTGATGTGTTTCATCCAAATCGGGAATCTCTTTTTGTAATCGAAAAAGCCTTTTTTCTAAAATTTGAAAATATTCTTGCAAAGAAAAACAGCCTTCAGATGCTTTTGGAAGTTTTTTTTCTTTGTATTCATGATTCAAGACAAGAAAAAAATCAATAGCAGCATCGACATGCTTCTCTTCTACTTTTGAAATAGCAACGCCTTCGATAAATGAATATAAGCCTATATTTTTTTGTATATCACAAAAAAGAGGCTTTGGAATCGATCGAATTCCCTTTTCCCACGCAAAGGTTAAAAAGGCATATTCTGCTTCTAGCCGTTTTCTTGTATCGAGTGGATGTTGAAAATATTGTTTTAATACGATTCGATCTTTAGAAGAAAATTGGATATCATATACTCGATTGTTTGCTCCTCCTTTTAGAAGACGAAAATCTTCTATAGGGAAAGCAAATGGAGTGTTATGTAATAGCTTTTCAAGCCCTAACTGTTCAGACATAAAAACTCAGTTAATTCCTTCCAAGAAGAGACTTTTTTGTAAGACATATGTTCTTCGAAAAGATGATTTGGATCAAAAAGAATTTTTCTTGTCGAAAGGGGAAAGTTTTTTTCTAAGAGGAGCTCGGGTAAATCGTCGATAAAATAGTCACATTGCATCTCTGCAATTTTTTTTAGTTTTTCTTGCAATGTGAGTAAAAAATAATACGGAAAAGAGGGGGAATAAAAAGATTGTTTCTTTAGCCAACTTTCTGCTGCTTGATGTAAATCGTACTTAGGGCCTAGATAGGGATGTTTTGTTTTATGACTTACAATGCAAAGAAAATGATGTGGGATCATTTTTTGAAAAAATAATTCAACTCCTTCATATGGAGTTGCCAGATCCATTCGATCTCCATAGATGAATCCTTGGAGTTTTGTCCACTCATCTTCTTTGCCTATTTCTCGTAAATAATCTCTAATCTTTCCTTTTGCAGGTGAAAGAGAAACGGGAATCAAACCTTTTTCTAAAGCAGCTGTATAAAAAACACTGTCATAGCAAACGATTGTATTATCAAAATCAATGCCAATTCTCATAAGGACATATCCAAAAGAGGTCTAAGAACCTTTCCATTTTCAAGGTCTTCTAAAGCCTTGTCAGCTTCATCTAATGAGTAGGTATGGCTGGAAAAGGGGTCCAGTTGTAAAAAACCTTCTTTGATGAATCGACAATATCTTGGAAAGTGAATATCAGGGATATTTTCTCCACCCCAACTTCCCAGCAGTCTTTTTCCGGCATTAAGTTGCTTTGGATCAATGAAGAGAAGTTCTCCTTGATGTGCATTGCCAAGAATGACTGCCGTTCCGCCTTGGTTTCTTACGCTTTGTAAGGCTTGGTCCATAACTTTTGTTTTTCCACTCGATTCAATAGCAAAATCTAGCTCACAAATTTTTTGGATAGCAGGTACGGGGTCTTGTTCGGAAGAATTAATAAGATGGGTGGCTCCCATTTTTTTTGCCATAGCCAGTTTTTCCGGATGGATATCTACCGCAATGATCGGCAGGCATCCTGCAATTTTTGCTCCCTGAATGGCACTAAGGCCAATCCCTCCACAGCCAAAAATTGCGATGCTTTGACCTGGAGATGGCTTTGCCGTATTGAAAACTGCTCCAAGGCCCGTAGGAAGTGCGCATCCAATAAGTGCAGCTTGTTTCATGGGAAAATCTTTTGGAATTACTGTTAAGCGATTTTCGCTAATAATAGCGTGATGACTAAAAGTGGTAATAGCTCCGGCATTTACTTTTTTTCCATTCCAGGTGTACTGGGATCCTAAAACATTATGACCCGAACCTTTCATCCAAGACAAGATGACATTATCTCCTGCTTTGACTTTGGAAACACCTAGGCCTGTTTCTTCTACAATACCGCTTCCTTCATGCCCAAGGCAATGGGGAAGGAAGGCATCAGGGCCTCTATGCCCACGTACTTCTAAAAGCTGTGTATGGCAGATGCCGCTATATAGAATTTTTATAAGAACTTGGCCAGCTTTCAAAGGGGGGATTTCTATTTCATCAATGACAAGAGGTTTTTTTGTTTCTACTAAGATGGCAGCTTTTGTATGCATAATTCATCCAATTGACAGCGCGGAAACCCACTTCTTTAGGAGTGGGAGGCAGCACTGCTCCATAGTTAAATTGTTAAAAAAGGGGGATTTCTCCCCCAGTAGCGGTTACCCGCAATCTCCCTTTGTCTTACGACTCAGGGGTAAAGTTCCCCTCGCCAATGTTATGGAGCGGTTTTAAGTATGCAGCACTGACTTAACCCGTACATCTGTTTAACCACATACCGCAGAGCGTAGGACTGGGGAGGCATCCTACGGTGCCTATATATTCGCTCCTAACGTAGCCTTAAGTTGCCTTAAGACTGAGGCTGGTCAACTCCGGCTTGATTTCTCAATAGGGGTAAGGAAGATCTTTCGACCTCCCTTCCCTCCGAACCGTACAAGCAG
>JBAXUO010000148.1:0-3961 GCA_037129625.1 Chlamydiota bacterium | reverse complement strand
GTCGGCTGGCAACGGGCTTGGATTGAGCCACGAGAGCGAAAGCGTCAGGAATCCCTTTTCTTTAGATATGGGGAGGATCAATCTTGTCCTATAAGAAAAAAGATGTTATGCTCAAATTTCAAAGAAAGATTTTTTAAGGAGAGAATCATGGGAAGAAAATGTCAAGTTACAGGAAAGATCCCGGCTACAGGTCGTTCCTATGCCCTCCGCGGTATAGCGAAAAAGAAGAAAGGAATTGGTATAAAAATTACCGGTATAACGAAGCGTCGTTTTCTTCCTAACCTTGTCAAAAAAAGACTCTGGTTAGTTGAAGAACAAAGATTTATTACACTAAGACTTTCAACAGCAGGATTGCGAACTATTGACAAACAAGGACTTGCAACTGTTGTTCATCGTATGCGTAAAGAAGGACAAAAAATTTAAGCTTTGAGAAAAAAAGGATATTTTTTTCTTATCTTTTTAAGTGTTATTCTTTTTTGTTTTTGGCTTATTGTTTCTTTATTTCCAGATCTTCCTCGAAAAGAAGAACCCATTTGTTTTTATGCCACTCAGTGCCGTCAAGACTTAAAAAGGGTTCTTCTTTGTGCTATTCATCAAGCGAAAAAATCTCTTCATGTCATTACTTTTGGATTGAATGATCTTACCATTTTACATGCTCTAGAAGAAAAGGCAAAAGAAGGTATTGCGATGAAGGTTTTTTATGATAAAAAAAACTCTTCCATCCTTCATTTATCTAACCATGAAGCCTATCCGCTGTGCATGAAAGGATTCATGCATCAAAAAATCGTGATTATCGATGAAAAGCTTGTGTTTATCGGTTCGGCTAATTTAACTTATACCTCTTTACACATGCATGACAATCTTCTTTTAGGCTTTTATTGTCCTCAATTAGCCCAATTTCTACAAAAAAACACCCCTTTTTATCCCGGATATTTCTCAACCACTATTGAGAACCAGCGACTCGAAATGTATATACTTCCCGATCCTAGAAAAGAAGCCCTAAGAGCCATTCAAAAAGAAATCCAAAAAGGGCAAAAAAAAATCACAGTTTGTATGTTTACCCTCACCCATCCATTTCTTGTAAATGAGCTCATTTTAGCCCATAAACGGGGGGTTGCTATTCAAGTATTTGTCGATTATCACTCGGGGCTTGGTTCAAGTCTCAAAGCCGTAAAGAAATTACAAGAAGCCCATGTTCCCATTTTTCTTCATCAAGGAAGTCAACTTTTTCATCACAAATATGCAGTTATTGATGATAAAGTCTTAATTTGCGGCTCGACCAACTGGACTTTGGCTGCTTTTAAAAAAAACCAGGATTGTTTTTTGATTCTTCATGATCTAACAAACAAACAAAAGAGCTTTTTACAAAAGCTAGAAAAAACTTCGAGATCCGACAGTCAAATCCCCAAGCAAGATAAAAATATTAAAAAAACCGAAGCTTAAACTAAATTAATATTATTATGTTGATTTTATAAATACTATATTTCAAAATTAAGAAAAAGGATGGTTATTTATGAACAACCTCGTTTGGATTTCATTTTCCCTATTCTTGCTCATGGACTCCATCGGAAATATACCCCTGTATCTAGCCGTCTTAAAAGAAATCCCCTACAAAAGAAAACAGCAAATTATCCTACGAGAAATGATCATCGCTCTCGTTGTCATGCTCCTTTTCAATTTTTTAGGTGAAAAAATCTTGCAGTTCCTCCACTTAACCCAAGCATCTATCCGAATCGCCGGAGGAATCATCTTATTCTTAATATCCCTAAAAATGGTATTCCCTTCCCAAAAAGAAAAAACAGACTACGGAACCCCGGGAAGCGAACCCTATATTGTCCCATTGGCTATCCCTCTAATCGCAGGCCCTGCCATTTTAGCCGCTATCATTCTCTACGCCAGCCAAGAGAACCCCTTAACCATGATCGTGGCCATTTTGATTGCCTGGAGTCTTTCCCTTATCATTCTACTTGCCACTCCTTTTCTTGGTAAAAAAATGGGAGCCAAAGGAATTATGGCTTGTGAAAAATTAATGGGGCTTATCCTCGTTCTTATCGCGATTCAAATGTTTTTAGAAGGAATTACCCTTTATCTAGCGACACTTCCAAAACCATGAAAAATATCCTACTTGTCTTAGCCTATGATGGGTCACCCTTCCTAGGATGGCAAAAAACTCGTTATGGAAAAAGCATTGAAGAAACTTTACAAAATGCCTTAGAAAAAATCTTTCAAGAGCCCATTACGCTACAAGCGGCCAGCCGTACCGATGCTAAAGTGCATGCCAAAGGACAAATTGTAAACTTCTTTATTCATCAAAAATTTTCTTATATCCCCGAGTTACAATACAAACTCAACTCTCTACTGCCTAAAGAACTTTGTGTTCTACATGTCGAAGAAAAACCTCTCTCTTTTCACCCTACACTTGACCCCGTATCAAAAGAATACCACTACTATCTCTGTACAACCAAAAATCTATTCCCCAGCACCCTCCCTTATGTTTGGCACTATCCAAATACCATTGATTTTCCACTTATGCAAAAGGCCTTTCCTATCCTGCTTGGAACTCACGATTTCTCTTCATTTACAAATAAAAAACCTAAAAATGCCATTTGTAGTCTCTACCGCATAGAAATTTTTCCGGAAAAAAATCATATCTATCGAATAGAAATCGAAGGCAATCGATTTCTATATAATATGATGAGAATTCTCGTGGGAACTTTGGCTAATATCGGGAGTGGAAAAATACAAATAGACGCTCTTCCCTTGATTCTTCAAAACCACCAAAGAAAATATAGTGGGATCACAGCTCCCCCTCACGGACTTTTTTTAGCAAAAGTCTCCTATCCAACGTTCGCTTTTGACAAGAGATATGTAAATCCTTTACTGTGAAAATAACGGTAAAAAAAGCAAGCTATGGAACTATTTTCAACAGAGGAAGATTTATTCTCTTTTCTTCAAACTACCGATCTTTTTACAAGCTTTGATGATTTTTCATCCCTAAAACATTCTTACCAAATCATCTCCTGTCAAGCAGGAGATATCCTCTCTTTACTCCCGGGCATCTATGTTTTAATGCAGGGTCATCTTCGATTATATAACCCTGCCTCTCAACCTCTCAAAGAAGTTTTTCCAAAAGATTCCATTGGAGAGGTAGATATTCTAACATCCTCCTTTCCTACCGTAAGTCTTCAAGCTATCAAAAGATCAGATCTTTTTTTTATACCAAAGGAAACCTTTTTTTCTTTACTTGAAAAACATCAAATACTCTTACAAAACACTTGCCGAATCATTGTGCGAAAGCTCCAAGATAAAAACCAAGAAAAGAGAACTTTCTCCAAAGAAAAAATGCTCGCCATTGTACCCACATCAAAAAACCATAAAACAAGTTCTTGTATTCCAAAAATTCTTCTGGAAATAAAAAAAAGACATAATGTCTCTCACTATCCTCCAAGGGAATTCTTTGAAAAAGAAACTATAAGAAAGGATCTTTTCAACGACCCTAACATCATTTTACTCGAATGCGATTCTACCCCCACCTTGTGGACCCAATTTTGCCTAGAAGAAGCTGATAGGATTTGGATCCTTCTCTCTCCGGAAGAGGGTCCCTCTCTTTCAAAAATAGAAACATTTATAGAATCCAAAACCCTTCTAGCTAAGAAGGAACTTTTTTTTCTTCATTCCACAACGAGTTTTTCTATTGCCACCCGATTTTGGTTAAAAAATAGAAACTTTTTTTCTCATTTTCACGTCTGTTTAGAAAATCCATTAGACGTTCAAAAAATAGCTCGAATAGCCTCCTGCGAAGCTATCGGTCTTGTATTAAGTGGTGGCGGAGCCAAAGGAATCGCTCATATTGGAATTTTACAAGCGTTCTTGGAAGAGGGCATCCCTATAGATTTTATAGGAGGAAGTAGTATGGGAAGCCTCATTGGAGCCCTACTAGCCATCGGATGGAAACAAAAAG
>JBAXUO010000147.1:0-3964 GCA_037129625.1 Chlamydiota bacterium | reverse complement strand
GGGGCATTCCAGGAAAGAGAGCTAACAAGAAGTTCATGTAAGATTTGACCGTTTCTTGGTTCTGCGATGATAAGATTGGGCATTGAGCTTAAGAACCCTAAATCATAAATCCCATGGTGGGTAACGCCGTCAGGGCCATTTAATCCGGCGCGATCAATCGCAAAAACAACCGGGAACCTCTGTAAGCAGACGTCGTGAAAGAGATTGTCAAAAGCTCTTTGTAAAAAGGAAGCGTAAATACATACGACAGGTCGACATTCTTTGTGGTAGGAAAGTCCTCCGGCAAAAGTGACGCAGTGTCCTTCGGCGATGCCCATATCAAAAGCTCTCTCTGGAAATTGTTGAAAAAAATTCGTGAGGTGAGAGCCTTCGATCATTGCAGGGGAGAGGGCTATTAGATGGGGATGAATTTTCCCAAGTTCTACGAGGGCTTTTCCGAAAATTTGGGGGAAGGTTGTTTTGGAAGAGAGATGAATCTTTCCACTTTCGATGTCAAATGGCTTTACACCATGGTAAGGGGTTGGATACTTGGTTGCAATCGGCATGCCTTTTCCTTTCGTGGTGATCACATGGACTATGACCGGATAGGGAAGGTTTCGTAAAGAGAGAAAGGTTTCGGTGAGTTTTTTTATGTCATGACCTGGTATGGGGCCGATGTAGGACAGCCCGAATTCTTCAAAAAAAACGGCAGGGCTGACAAAATTTTTGATAGACTCGGTGACTTTTTTTCCTTGTCTGGCTAAAAAGGGTCCGCAACTGGGTATTCGAGAAAGGAAAGAGTGGATGTCTTGATAGACTTTACTGGAGGTGGGATTGCTTAAAAGGCGGCTTAAAATGTTTTTGATATTTCCCACATTTTGGGAGATGGCCATTTTATTATCGTTAAGGACCAGTATGAAATTGGATAGTTTTTTGGAGGTATGATTTAGAGCTTCTAAAGTTAAGCCGCAAGTGAAGGAAGCATCTCCAAGTATGGGAATGATATGTTCAGAGGTTTTAAGTAAATCACGGCTTTTTGCTAGGCCCAAGGCGAGTGAAAAAGCGTTTCCGGCGTGGCCTGAGAAAAAAGGGTCATGAGGAGATTCTTCCGGATGGGAGAAACCGGCGAGGCCTTTATATTGACGTAGTGTAGAAAAGGGGAGATTTCTTTCTGTTAAAATTTTATGGGTATAGGTTTGGTGTCCTGTATCAAAAATGAAGGAGTCTTTTGGAGATTCGAAGGCTTTATGTAATGCAATAGTAAGTTCAATGATTCCCAAGTTAGAGGCTAAATGTCCGCCGTTGATAGATAGAACATGGATAATTTCTTCCCGAATCTCTTGGGCAAGAGAGTCTAGTTCATTCCAAGATAGAGCTTGGAGTTTTTTTTTGAGAAGAAGTTCTAGCATACATTTAAAAATCTTCCGACAAGACTTGTTGTTTTGGCAGAGAAAAGGGTTCTGTCATGGGTTTTTTTTCTTTATCTAAGGATAAGGCGCCGCTTCGATTTTTGATAAGAATTTCGATTTTTCCTTGAGCCGAGGTAAGGAACTTATCACATTCGATAATGAGGGTATTGGCTTCTTCGAAGAGTTTTAATGATTCTTCTAAGGAAACTTGTCCTTCGTTCATTTGTTCTAAAATCTTTTCTAAACGAAGGAAGGCTTTTTCAAAAGAGGGGGATTCTTGTTTCATAAAGTTTTGTTCTCAATTTCTTGAATGGTTGCTTGGAGATTTCCGTCACTTAACAGGATGAAAATCTTTTGTTCTTTTTTTAAGCTTTTAGTAGAAAGAATAATAGAATCCTTCTTTTCGGAAAAGAGAATGCTATATCCTTTTTGTAAAAGATTTTTTGGATCGATGGATCGTAGGTGAGCGATAAGTTTTGTAAATTTTTCTCTTTGCGTATGAATGTAAGAAGAAAAGAGCTCGTGAGTCTTTTTTGTAAAAATTTCCTTGTCGAAATTTTTCTTGCAAATTCGGATGGAGGTTAACCACGAAGCGTCGAGTCTTTCTTGTAAGGAGGCTATTTTTTTCTTCATTTCTTTTAGGGTAGCCAGAGGGTTTTTGGATTGGATTTCCCGTTTTTTTGATTCTAAAGACAGAAGGGTTGTTTCCATTTTATGATAGATAGCGGTATCGAGTTCATTTCTCCAGTTGTCCAGGGTTTGCCATGGTTGGCTGACTAGGGAGAGCGGAGAGGCTAGAAAGGGTTGTTTGAAAAGAGATTTGATTTGATCTTTTCTATGGCGGATGAGGGTAAGGACATGAGCGTCGATTTGTTGTTTATATTTAGCAACGGAAGAATGGAGTTGTTCTTTTTCTTTGATGACGATTTCGGCGGCGGCAGATGGGGTGGGGGCTCTGACATCTGCGACAAAGTCGGCGATGGTGAAGTCGGTTTGGTGTCCGACGGCTGAGATGATAGGTATTTTGGACTCGTAGATGGCTTTGGCTACGATTTCTTCATTAAAAGCCCAGAGGTCTTCTAAGGAGCCTCCGCCTCTTCCGACGATGAGGACGTCGACGAGGTTATGGAGGTTACAATCTTGGATAGCGGTGGCGATTTCTTCTTTGGCGCCTTCTCCTTGAACCTTGACGGGGTATAGCAAGACGTGAACGCCGCAAAATCTTCGTTCTAAGACATTTAGTATATCTTGGATGACGGCTCCGGTGGGGCTTGTGATGATGCCGATTTTTGTGGGTAGGGAGGGGAGGGGTTTTTTATTATTGAACCATCCTTTAGCGGCGAGGGATTCTTTTAGGGCTTGGAGTTTGGCGAGGAGTTCTCCGACGCCTTGGAAGGAGAGTTCACGGACGATGAGTTGGTAGTTGCCTCTGGGTGGGTATACGGAGAGTTCGCCGGTAAGGATGACGTGGTCGCCGGATTTCGGTAATCTTTGTATATTTTTTGTATTGCCTCGGAATAGGACGCAGGAGATTTGGGATTGTTGATCTTTTAAGCTGAAGTAGAAGTGGCCGGAGGATTGTTCTTTGCAGTTGGAGATTTCGCCTTGGACGGAGACGTGGAGGAAATTTTTTTCGAGTAGGGATTTGATATGGAGGGTGAGTTCGGTGACGGTGGAGGGTGTTTGCTGCATGGGGGCTCATTTTTGTATTTAGGATAGCTTTTTTCGGGATTTGGGTGAAGGATTTCGTTGATTTTGTAAGTAATTGACTATAGGATGGTTGCGTTTAAGAACTAAAGCTAATAATAATTAATTAAACTTAAGCTAGCTTATTTACAAATTAATAAAATTATTATAATATAATAAGAAAAGCGTTAATTATTATATAAAGGTTTTTATGTCTTCTGTGCCTCCAATTTCACCACAACAAAAGCCAAGTATTCAACTTCCCCCGTCTAACCCAGAGGTTCTTGTCGAGAAAGTCGATGCTGTTTTTAAAGCTAATGTAGCTAAGTCGCTTATTGGAAGAGGAGCTAGCTACAAACAGGCATCTGTAGAGAGTGAAGCCATTAAAGCGACAAGAAGGCATTTTGGTGTAGAAGTATTGTGGTGGAATCCATTGACTTGGATTTATTTATTATCTCGCACTTTTTGGGAAGTCGAGCTATCAAAAAAGAACACACAAGCTGCAATAAAGGAAGCTCTTGCTGTAAAAAAGGAAGCTCTTGACTTTGATGCTTCCATTAGAACGCTTGTTATCCAGAAAAATAAATCTAAAATTTTATATAATTATCCCACTCAGATGGCTTGGGAAGGAATTTTAAATGAATCGAAGGATGGCATTATTGAAGAATTGTGTAAAGGGTTAGATCCGAAATCCCAGGAATATGAAGTCAGAAAAGCAAGAATTGAAAAAAAAATCACTGAAATGAAAAAGGAAGAATTATTTCTGGTTAAAGAGGAGCTTAAAGCAGCAGATACTGCAGCAGTTAAGGCTGAAGTCGCTCGGATCAAGGTAGATATTCTAAAAGTTGAATTTAGAAAAAGATGTACAGCTGCTTTTGACGAATGTAAAG
>JBAXUO010000146.1:0-3997 GCA_037129625.1 Chlamydiota bacterium | reverse complement strand
AGGTAGTTGATCTGACTCGTGCTCATATGGAAGAGGATGCTGGTAAGTCGGTTCACGAAGAAGGTTTTATCGGGCCCCACGGGGAGGTTTCTAGCGGCATTGACCTCAATCGTGCTGGCACTCCTCTTTTAGAAATTGTTACTGAACCCATCATGCACTCGGCCAAAGAGGCTATTGCCTGTGTGATGGCGATCAAAGCTACCATGGAATATATTGGAGCCTCTGATGGGAACATGGAAGAGGGGTCTCTTCGAGTGGATGCCAACGTATCTGTTCGCCTTAGAGGGGAAAGCCAGCTTCGTCCCAAAACAGAAATCAAAAACATGAATTCCTTCAGTTTGATGGAGATGGCGATAACCTCTGAAATTCAACGTCAGATCAAACTTTATACCAAGCATTCGAAAGAAGAATATAGCCAAGCGATTCTTGCGGGAACCTATCGATGGGATAGCGATAAGAAAGAGACAGTCCTTATGCGTCGTAAAGAGACCGCAGACGACTATAGATATTTTCCTGAACCTGATCTGGGTCCTATAATCTTAGAAGAATCTTTTATTGCATCCCTAAAAAAAAGTCTCCCCGAGCTTCCGGAAGCTCGGTACAATCGATATATTTCTACCTTAGGCCTCACACCCTATTCTGCATCTACGCTTGTGTGTGACAAAAGACTTTCCGATTATTTTGAAGAGGGACTTACCTTTTGTTCGAACCCGAAAGCTCTTTGCAATTGGATTACGATTGAATTTGCGGGCCGGGTGAAAGAAAAGAGCACGACACTTTTTGCTTTAGGATTATCCAGTAAGAACATAGCTACTTTAGTCCATCTGATAGATCAGGGCATCGTGACGGGAAAAATTGCGAAGATGGTTGCCGATGACATGGTTGCTTTTCCAATGAAGGATTGTGAAACGATTATAAAAGAAAATCCCAATTATCAACCCATCACTTCTACTGAGTCGATTGAGCCTTTTGTCGATCAAGTTCTAAAAGAGAATCCCCAATCCGTTATAGATTATCGCGCCGGAAAAACGAAAGTCATAGGTTTTTTAATGGGTCAGGTGATGAAACTGACTCAAGGAAAATCCTCACCTCAAGTTGTCAACGAGTTGATCAAGAAAAAGCTCGAATCTTAAGGTCTTGGATGAAACTCCTCAAAGGATATCCTCATATGTTTAGAAGAGATATGGGTGTATCGATCGGTAGTATTAATATCCTCATGTCCCAGCATATCTTGAATGAGCCGTAAATCGGCTCCATTTTCTAATAGATGGGTGGCGAAAGAATGTCTCAATGTATGAGGGGAGACTTTTTTCATAATACCCGCTTTCTTTGCATAGAATCGAATGCGATTCCACACGGTAATGCGATCGATATTTTTTCCTGTTTTTGATAAAAACAGGAAAGGGACTTGTTCATTTTTTCTAAAATGGCAAAGGTAATGGTCGATAGCTTCGATGGCTTTTTTTCCGATAGGGACGATCCGTTCTTTTTTCCCCTTACCTTTGACTTTGACATAGGTATCATCGACATCGGTAATGGTTAAAGAGCAGGCTTCGGAGACGCGGATACCGGTTGCGTATAGAAGTTCGATAATGGCTCGATCCCTTGAGCCTATCCCCGTATTAGGATCCGGCTGGGATAGTAAGGATTCGACTTCTTCGCAAGACAAGACTGAGGGGATGAGTTGCCAAATTTTAGGCATATCGAAGTATGAGCTGGGGTCTTCTAGAAGGATTTCTTCTTTTTTTAAAAACCGAAAGAAGACTTTTAGGGCGACGAGGTGTCTACACATAGAAGAGCTGGCGTATTTTTTTTCTTGTAAGTGGGCGAAATAATCCAAGAAGTGATCTTTGCGGATATTTTGTGGGGTAAGATTTTGGAAGAAGGAGAGGAAGGAGGAGATATCTCTTCCGTAGGCTTCGATGGTATGTTCGGAGAGATTTTTTTCTATTTGGATATAGGATAAGAAGGTGGCGAGGTATTCGTTCATAAAATTGATTATAGGGATTTGTGTATTTTTGGGTAGTGTGGGTAAATGAGAAGTGGTGGGTTATGAATCTAACAAGCTTATTATAAGACAGTTGCTAGGCATGTAAAATAATAATTTACATATGGTTTCAAAATTACTACAAAGATCTAATTAACTTGCGAAAATAATATTAATTATGATATAATTTTCTTAAAAGGATAATATTATGGCCACAAATTTAGGAATTTTTCATTTTAATGGAATGGACTGGAACATCACAGCTACGAATACCAAAGGACTACCAAATGATTCTTTAATTGTATTGTTCCTTTCTACTTTAAAAGCAGCTGATACACCTAGAAAAACACCCCTTACGAATACAGAGGCTTTTACTATAGAGTTCCAAGAGACCGCCCCGGCCACAACAACGACTTCCCCTACACCAAGTTCACCCAAACAACACACGGTAACCATCCACCAGGGAACGACGACTATTTCCTTGAAGGGAAAGGATATTCAGATAGTTGACGCTACAAAGGAAAACCTACCAACGAAAAAATCCAGTACAACAGTCGATAGTATGATTCAAACCGCCAATAGGCAGCCATCTCCAACAAAACCTGCATCAAACCAATTGCTAGAGACAATACAAAAAATTCCGTTTATATTCGCCAATATCTTCCCCTCCTCACAACAAGCGCCAACACCGATGCCGGTTCCTGCGCCAGCGCCAACTTCTACAAGCTCTTCTCCTACCTCCGCCAAACCTAATGCTGAAAATACTCTTCTTACAACCTTAGAAAGAATTCTAGTACCATATCCTTCAGCAACGAGTTCTTCTGATACCCCTCAGAAAAAAATAGTTAGAAAATTAACAACTTATGGAATATCTGACCCAACAAAAAAAAATAATCTTATAAATGAACTAAATGCTTGTAATTCAACTTTAAAAGCAGAAGCCCTAGATAATGACATTGCCAACGCCATCATCGCTGCTCTACAAAAAGCAACACTGATTTCTGCTACGCAACACACAGACCTTCAACAATGGAAAGATGCTGTAGCACCACCTACAGTTCCCCCACCTTCAGCTTCTTCGTCTTCATCCCCTACTTCAAGCCCCCCTCCACACAAAAAAAACTAGTAGAATAGATGAAATAGATTAAAATCCTTCTGTCCCATGCGAAACTAAAAAACAGCAATTTTAAAGAAACAATTTTAGGCTAATTTCCATAGACAACTTGGGGGCGATTGGACGCATTCAGAACGTTTGAAGAGTTCAGAATCTGCACAAACGGCCTCTAACTATTCAAGGCCTCATACGCAATAACCCCAAGAGTCACTGCCCCTTTTTTATGGTTCCAAATAAATCTACCTATCGTCTGCATCCCATCAACACACCAACCAAAAACTAGACTGGTTTTTGATGCTGTCTGACTCGCTTGGGGAGGCAGAAGGGGGCTGCTAGTAGGCGCAACAACAGGTTGCCTTGAAGATGCATGCAAATAAGATACCAAAGAAAGTCTCTGTGGAACAACAGGCTGAGCTATCGCAGAACTAGAGCTATTTGAAGGAGACAGAGGGCCCAAACATTTTCTTTGTCCAACCCTTCTCCGAGGTGTTGTTGGTGCAGGAGGTACAGGAGCCTCGGGGACTACTATTTCTTTTCTTTTTGGATATACAAACCGAGAAATGGCAATGTCAACAACTCTACTTGAAATGTTTTTAGCTGCCACAAAAAGGCTTTTTACATAAGCAGGACTATGAACAATACCAGATGCAGCAGAAACAAACACCCTTCGTATTTTGGGCATATTTTGTACAATGGAAGATCCACTACACTCATCAAGACATAATAAAGCTCCAGCAGTCAATGAAGCATTAGCAAGATTTGGATAGCCGGATTTCAATACCTCCCACGCGCCTCCGGCGATTATTGGATATACAACCCGGGGTGTAGCTTTAGCTATGGAAACAACTCTACTTGAAATGTTTTTAGCTGCCACAAAAAGGCTTTTTACATAAGCA
>JBAXUO010000145.1:0-4145 GCA_037129625.1 Chlamydiota bacterium | reverse complement strand
TTTTCCAAAGTTTTTTGAGATGGATACAATATCACTTGTCCCTTAGTTCCATCGACAATAATGACACTATCTCTACTAGCTCCGGCAAAACTTTGCATCGGAATATGCGTCACATAAGGAAGGCCTCTTGCCCTAGCAATAATAGCTGCATGAGAAGCATATCCTCCTTGCTCAGTAACAAACGCTTCGACAAAGGAGGTTTTCACTTCTGCAATATCGGAAGGAATAATCTCTTTTGCAAAGACAATAGACTGCTCGGGAATCTGAAGAGTTTCTAGCTTATGAGAATGTAAAAGATGTTTTAAAACCCGAGAAGAAACATCCGTAACATCTTTAAGTCTTTCTCTAAAAAAAGGATCGGAGATTTTTTTAAAACGATTGACATACTCCTCAATAGTTAGACTAAATACCGCCTCAGAATTTTTTTTCATCTCCCGGATTTTCTCTTCCATCATAACAGTTAAAACGGGATCTCTAAGAATTTCCAAATGGGTCTCAAAAATATCTAAAATAGTCGAATAGCCATCTTGTCGAAAAGAATTTTGCAAACATTGGACATCCTGTCGAGATTGTTTCAAAGCATGTCGATACCTTTCGATTTCTCCTTCCAAGTCTTTACTTTCTAATGAAATTTCATGCACCACATGTTTTTTTTTGGCCAGGATAAAAGGAAAACCGATAGCGACCCCTTCACTAATCGAAACTCCTTGTAAAACTTGTTCTTCATTCTGCATTGACATAACTCTCTTCAGTATTTTCAATGATTTTTTGGATTTGATCTAAAACCCCTTCCGCATCATCTCCTTCTACTTTCACAACAATTTTAGCATTTCTACCCACCGCTAGCATCAAAATACTCATAATGCTTTTCGCGTTAACTGTTTGTCTTCGATATGTAAAAGTAACAACAGATTGAACCGACTGTAATAATTTTACAATAGCCGTTGCCGGTCTGATATGAAGACCCAAGGGGGTTTTAATTGTCAACTTCCTTTCTACCTTCATGAAGGTCTCTTTCTTTTTCTTTGATTTTGAATAGTATCTAACAATTTCGCATTAAATTCTCTTGCTGAATTATAACCCATCTCTTTCAAACGATGATTTAAGGAAATCGTTTCTAAAAGCAAGACGACATCTCGCCCTTGCTTAACAGGAAGAATATGAAAAGGGACATTCACTTCTAAGATTTCACAAAACTTTTCCTCTAACCCCACCCGATCGTAAAAATGATGATCATCCCAGGGTTCTAACTTTACCACAAGATCAATACTTATAGTCGGCCTTACGCAAACGGCTCCATAGATATGAGCCACATTAATAATACCAATCCCACGAATCTCCATTATATGTCGGCTTAAATCAGGTCCAAAACCAAATAAAGTATTTCCCTCTTTTTTCTTCACTTTTACGACATCGTCAGAAACTAATCGATGACCTCTTTCCAAAAGTCCAAGAGCAGCTTCACTCTTTCCTACTGAAGATTTCCCTTGAATGAGAACCCCAACACCAAAGACTTCAACTAACGTCACCTGTAGCATTTCTGTTGCAGCCAGTTCTTGATCTAAGATCACAATGACCCGGCTCATAAGTTCCATAGCTTTTAAAGAGGAACGAAACAAAGGAATTTGATTTTGATCACATAGCGATTTAAGTTCTTTTAAAGGTCTATAGCCTCTAGCAATAATTACTGCAGGGGTTGAAGTAGAGAGAATAGCTTGTAAGCGAGAAAATCTAAGCTCGGCGGAACTCTCTTTCAAATATTCCATCTCCACCCGGCCGAAAATTAAAACCCGCAAAGAATTAAAATTTTTCAAATATCCGGCCAAGCTAAGTCCCGGTCTTTGCACTTCTGCTTTTCGAATCCCTCTTTTTAAATGTTTTTCATTGGAAAGAAGCTCTAAACCCAAAGACTCCCCATGTTGCTTGTAAAAATCGGACATCAAATACATTGTTTTTCTCCAACTACGAACATTTTACGAAAAAAATCTTTTTTGATGAAAAAAACTTTCTCCGTACACCCCTTTATCCTTTTTTAGCAAAAAGCCGCTTCCTTTACGAAGAGGTTAACCAATTTTTTCAATCTGAAAACCCTATTGCTACGTGTAAGTATTTTTTTTACACTTTCTTGGCACATATACACAAGTAGTTTGTATACAGTAAAAAACACAGACACTGATCCAAGAGGGGGAACCCAGACATTTTTCTATCTCTTCAAGCGTTCTTGAACTTCTGATCGCGAAACTATACAAGGCTTTGAGAGTTTAGGTGTTGAATCCAAGTTTTTATATCCTCCCTATACAATATTACAATAAGGTGCTTAATCACATCAATAAAATAATAATTGTAACTTGCATATAATCAACTTCTTACGTACAATAAAATGCATTCTTAAATAAAACCATTCTGATATTGGAGACTAATTATGAGTATAGTGAACCTTCCTCCAGACGTACAACAACTCATCATTGCCAAAACAAAAGAATTCCATCCCTCTGTTTGCGCTACCTGTCATGCGTTTCTTGACCCATACACAAACCCTCAAACAAAAGAACAAATCCTCTCCTCCCTTTGGGAAAGATGCCAACTGGATCATTTATTTGACAACCGACTTTCCCCTCAGATCCAAGCACAGCTTCTTCAGAGAAGAGTAGATATACTTCCCTCTACGGGCCTTTTTTACCTTATTCGCTCACAAAGAAGTGAGCTGTCTAAAATCCCAACAGGTCCTGCTTTTTTTACTCAACTCGCAAGAACTCAAAAGCCTGATTCTTTAGAAAGCCTCCTCCAAACCGAACAATGCCTAAAAGATAAAAACCTGCTTCTATTTATCAATCGCCTTCTAAATAACACTCCAACTCTGAAAATAGGGAAAATTGTAGTAGAGAACCATTCCTTTCACGCCAAAACTGAAGCCGTCCGTACCTGGTTACGAGCAAATCTACCAACAATTCAAGCTATAACTGATCTAGATCTTACTGAAGCTAGGTTAACCCAAATTCCGGCAGAGCTCTCTCTTTTTACTGGGTTAAGAGAACTGAATTTAAACGGAAATTCTATTAAACACATTCCAGCTAACATTTTCCAAGGGCTCAATCAGCTTCAAGAGCTACGTCTCAACTACAACCAAATTCAAGAGCTTCCGCCAACCCTTTTCCAAGGGCTCATTCAGCTTTGGCATCTATCCCTTTCCTACAACCAACTTCAAGAGCTTCCACCCACCCTTTTCCAAGGGCTCATTCGGCTTCAAACTCTATACCTCAGCGATAACCAACTTCAAGTGCTTCCACCTACCCTTTTCCAAGGGCTCATTCGGCTTCAAAAGTTACACCTCTCCCTCAACCAACTTCAAGTGCTTCCACCCAATCTATTCAAAGGGCTCATTCGGCTTGAAAAGCTACACCTCTTCCTCAACCAACTTCAAGAGCTTCCACCCACCCTTTTCCAAGGACTCAATCAGCTTCAAGAGCTACACCTCAACAACAACCAGTTACAAGTGCTTCCACCCATCCTTTTCCAAAGGCTTAAGCTGCTTCAAGAGATCAACATCTCCCACAACCAACTTCAAATGCTTCCACCCACCCTTTTCCAAGGGCTCAAGCTGCTGACATGGCTAGAATTCAGAGCCAACCCCATAGCAGGACTTAACCTTCTCTTGCCGATTCTAAGACAAACAATTCGTACAGTGATAGGAGAATAACATGTCTATACAACCCATAAACATTACTCATCTACCCCGTGAAGTCTTGACACTCATAGGCTCTTTAACCCATGAACTACACCCTTCTCTTTTCCAAACTTGCCGCTCCCTTAGAGCTGTTTACCAAAACCTTCACATCAAAGAAGAAAGAATCCTAACTCCCTTCTGGCAAAGATGCCAAGTACAGCCATCCATGGCTCAAAGATTTCATGAAAGAGTTTTGCAAGCTACCCACCCATTACAACCCTCACTTGCTATAAGACATATCATTCTTTCACAAAAAGAAGAGCTACATCACTTTCCTGAGGGTAATGAATTTTTAGAAGCTCAAATCGCGTGTGAGTCTGCATTTTCTTTCCCAGGATCTTTTAATGCCAATCCACATATCGCAGATATGCAAAGACCTCAAAAAATAGGCTCCTATGAAAGCCTCCTCCAAACCGAACAG
>JBAXUO010000144.1:0-4148 GCA_037129625.1 Chlamydiota bacterium | reverse complement strand
TCAACTTCCCCAATTTCTTCTTCGGGATTTTCTAAATTAATTGTAGGATGAAGTTTTTGAGTTTGGATCGCCTTCACAACAGCAATCGCTTCCATGCCTCCAGCCGCTCCCAAACAATGCCCTATCATCGATTTCGTCCCATTCATCGCCATGTTCTTCATATGAGATCCAAATACTCTTTTCACAGCACGAACCTCACAAAGATCACCAACAACCGTTGATGTCGCATGAGCATTGATATAATTAACGTCCTCTTTCAAAACCCCCGCATCTCGCAAAGCGTCTTCAATACACTGACTCACCACAGAACCATCTTCTCTTGGATCCGTCATATGATAAGCATCACAGTTCTTGCTGCCACCTAAAAACTCCGCATAAATCGGAGCCTTTCTCGCCAAAGCATGCTCTAAGCTCTCCAAAACTAAAACCCCACACCCCTCGCCCATCACAAAACCATCACGGTTCTTGTCCCAAGGACGAGACGCTTTCGTCGGATCCTCATTTCGAGTCGAAAGTGTACGACTAGCTACAAATCCAGCCAGACCAATCGGTGACATAGGAGCTTCTACACCCCCACAGATCATCACATCAGCATTCCCCAAACGAATTTGCTCTGCAGCTGATAAAATACAAAAATTCGCTGTCGCACAAGCTGTAGAAATAGAATAATTAGGCCCTTGAAATCCCAAATCAATACCTAAAAGAGCGCCTCCCATATTAGTAATAATAAAAGGAACAAAAAACGGAGTTAACCTACGGAGCCCATCATGTAATAGAGTATCGGATCCCTCAAAAAAGGTGCTCATGCCCCCCATCCCCGAACCAATCACTATCCCAATTCTTTTTTTATCACAAGAATCTAAAGATAATCGACTCGACTCAACAGCCTTCTTTCCGGCAACCATCGCATAACTAATAAACGGATCCACACGCCGAGCTTGTTTTTTAGAAAGATAATCCCCTACATCAAAACCTCTGATCACTCCAGCAAATCGCGTAGGATAATTTTCACACGGGAATTCTTGTATAGGTACAATAGAACTCTCTCCGGCAAGTAATTTATCATAAAAAGCATCAACATCATTTCCAAAAGCAGACACTATTCCAAGTCCGGAAATGACAATACGCTTCTTTTTCATGACTCTCCCTCTTTTCCCACATCTATCTCTAAATCTACAATTTTTCCGACTTGCCAAAGTTTCTCTAACTGATATTTATCTCTAAGACCGGGCATAAAAAGATGAACAATGATATCCGTATAATCAATCACTATCCAATCACCCTCACTAACACCCTCTACCTGATGGGGTTTTATCCCTTTCTTCTCTAAATCTTGTATAATCGTCTGAGCCATAGCTTTGACATGTCGATTCACATTTCCTTCCGCTATCAGTAAATAATCGGTAATCGTAGAAACCCCTTGGACATCCAGAGCTAAAATATTAAACCCTTTTTTATCAAAGATCGTCTGAGCAATTAAATTTAAAATCATAATAGGATTTTCTTTCATAAATTAATTCTACAAATATAAGTTATTACGGTAAATGTAGTCCAGAACTTTCTGAGAAGTCAAATGACCACAATACATTTTTTTTGGAATACGAGCCCGAATCTCTGTGCTGCTAATATCCATTTTCTTGGTAAGAAAATAATTTCCTTTCACCATCTCTTGTAAAGAAGAAGGTAAATTTTGTAGATGAGTCTCAAAACTACCCTCCCTTCCACCAATTAATGGGGGCGCTATTTCTAATAAACTATTTACATCTTTCCATTCATCCAACTTCCAAAGAGTCTCTTCAGCAAATAAAAGTCGGTATTGAATCTTTGGATTATTCTTTTGCAGCGATCGAATAGTATCTATTGTATAAGAAGGCTGAGATCGTTTTATTTCTATATCCGTCAAAGTAAATCCGGAAATACCCTCAATGGCTAGCTGAACCATACGAAAACGATCTTCAGAAGTGGCGCTGGGAGGCTTTTCTTTTTTGAATGGAGACAAAAAAGCCGGACAAAATATAACTTCATCCAACATGTTCATTTCCATTAACTGCAAAGCTAAAAAAATATGCCCGTTATGGATCGGATCAAACGTTCCCCCGAAAAGACCAACCTTCTTCATGAAAAAAATTCCATTTCTTATTCTATGCGATTTTCCCAAAAAACCAGATCTTCGTAAAGATCCATTTTGAAAAATTAGTTAGAACTCGTTTCTTCCAGTGAAGAAATCTGATCTTCTATCTCACTAATCGCAACATTGGCTTTTTCAAGTTTACTTTTTTCCGCATCAATAAGCTCTCGATACATCATTGCCTTTTCAAAATCGAGACCTGAACCCCCTAGGACTCTTCGATAATTCTCTAACTGCTCTTTGATTTCTTGTCGATTTTCTTTCTTTTGGACATACAATTTACGGAGTTGTTCCAAGGAAATTTTTTCACCGGTAGACCCAACTATTGCCTTTTCCTTCTTATCCGCAAGAATATCTTTCATGGATTTAATGAGCTGCTCAAAGCCTTTTTCTTCCCAACTGGAAAGAGAAAATTCTTTGAACTCCGCCGTCCATTTTTGCCAAGAAGTAACTAATTCCGTAAGTTCAACCTTTTTGCCTTCTTCTACTAAAAGAGCGAGTTTCTTTTTCAACGCTTCTACTTTTTCTTTTTTCGATTGAGAAGCATCTTTTACCTTCTTCTCTTTTTCTTGGTGAGAAACTTCTACTACCGTATCAATAGCATTATCTATTTTCTCTTTCAAATATCGAACATCTTCCCGTCTCATTTCTATCGATCGAAGAGAAAAATGAAGCTCTTCTCTTTTTTGCAAAAGATCATCTCGAGAAAGACTTGGTATGCTTTCAATAAATTCCTTAACCTTTTCTTCCGCCTGATCAATATTTTGCTTATAAACCTGTCTTTTTTCTGCGACGACTTTCTTATATTCTTTTTCAAATTCCTTCACTTTATCCCAACACTCACTCAAACAAAGACGCATATCAGTGAAACACTGAGTGCTTAGAGTTAAAATTTTTGTCATCTCCTGCAAGCATTTAATCTCGTCTCGAAGAACATACATAGGAGCTTTTTCAATATCATTTTCATTTTGAAAGTACTTATCGTAGAAGAAAGTACGTACATCCGATTCAAAAAGCACACTCACATTCAAGATCAATTCTTTCCTTTTAGGAAAGACTTGATCACCGACTAGGGATAATCTTTTCAAAAATTTATTTTTCTCTCGGATCCGCATTCCCGTTTTCATCACTTCCTTACGCAATGAATTAATCCGAACGGCCCAAGAATTCAAAAGAGTTAACTCCCTTTGGAAAACTTGATATTCTTTTTCATGAGCCTTGATAGTTTCTGATTGAAAAGGTAATTCTACCCATAAGACTTGGCCTAACAAATCTTCATAATGAAGTAAATCTCCTTCCATAGAAGAAATCGCCAAATCTATCTGAGTAATTGCAAACTGAGACTGCTCATCCAATACTTCTTTAAGCCTTCTTCCTTCTTCGGAAAGCTCAACAAATTCAGACCAAAACTGAGCACGCATCATGGGGCTTAGATGCTCTTTAAATAAAATAAGACAATGATGTCTCGCGTCCCAAAAACCCCGAAAATCAGGTTTTTCCCCTTGAGAAAGTGAATCTCTCATGTAGTCCAAACAAAAATGGACCTTTTCTTCGTTGCTCGGAAAACCCTGGATTTTTTCTAGAAAATCCATATTGAGTATTTCTTTTTTTTCTACAGTAACATTCTCTAAAACTATCTCCCCAACTGGGGTCATCTGATCAATATCTTGCATTAGTGTGCACCTGTCCTTTATAGCCTAAGAAAAAGGCAAAACCGATTTTTTCATATGCGAAAAGTCTATGCTACCTCAATTCTACCATTTAACACAAGAACTCGAAATTCTTGGTTTGCAAACTGTTTAAAAACTTTGTTCGTAGTCCTGGATAACATACTCAAGGACCCGACTTTGTGGAATCAATGAAATATCCAACCAACGAAAAGACTTTTCTCTACGAAACCATGTCAATTGCTTCTTTACATAATGCCTAGATGCAGTTTTGAAGGAAATTAGAAAGTTTTTTTTATCTTCTTCTGACTGGGAAGTCTGTAAGAAATCCCAAAATTGCCGATATCCAATAG
>JBAXUO010000143.1:0-4224 GCA_037129625.1 Chlamydiota bacterium | reverse complement strand
ATAAGTCTCCTTTATGAAAGGGTCTTGCATTTGAAAATTTTACAACTTCCTTCCAATGCACTTGCCATATTTGTATTGTTTGCTACATTATTGAGCGCTGAAGCTCCCTCTAAACCTTTAGAAACTTCTAAAGGATGCAATCTACAAATTTCTATAAGGTAATTATTTGTTAAAAAATAAAGTCTTAAAGCCGTTTGCTAATCAGTTTGCCCTTTAAACGTTGTTTTCTTAAGCGAGATTCTGCCTTCAGCTTAATTGCATTATGAGAAACTTGGCTGTTTTTTATGGTAATCTCTATTCGATCCCGATCGAATTCAAGAACCTGGTGATCGTTATCTGATTGTACTTCGTCAAAAATCACAGAGAGCAAATCTCCATTTTCTGAAAAAAAACCAACGCCAGAACCCTTTTTAGCCTCAACAGCATCCCCTTTGAGACCTGAACTCCAAGAAATTGTCAAAGCTCCAGAGCCTTCGATTGGGTGAAAAAATACTTTTCCTTCTTTCATAACTTTATTTCTTTTAAGTCTTTATGACTGTTTCGTATTAATTTTCCCGTGCTGTACATGGATGAAAAATAATTTCCCGTATCAGCTTTCTTTACTATTACAACTAAGTATTTACCATTGTCAAGCCTATAAAAAAGATGATAGAGGTGAAGTTTTTTCTGTTCGAAGATCTTGGTAGGATCTTTCAAAATTCTTTCGATCAATTCAAGAAGAATATCTGTTGGAAGAATAGAGAAATGATCCTCCTTTGCATGATTGAATTCCTCCTCACCGATAACAATCCGATCTCCCGTGATTGCAGTAATAACGGTGACAATTTTTCTACTCATAAATATTCTCCTAATAGGGAATAATTATTACAAACTCACATACTTAGAGTAAAGAAATTTAATCGTTTAAGTTTTTATGCTTGCTAAAAGGCTCTGTCAAAGCAAATGGAATCGGGCTGCGCAAACAAAGGCCCAAAAGGTTCAAAACGAACCTTTTTTAGTTAAACAACAACCAGATAATCTTTTTTATTTTCCACTTTTAATCCGCGAATTTAAAAAAAATACAATTCTCAAAACAATGTCCTCTTCTAGCTCTCTATTAAGCATCATATGACCCATTTTAAGAATCAGCTGTAATTCAGCCTCCGGTATAGCCAAAGCCAGTGGTATTCCTGAAACTCGTGATAATAGAAGAGAATCTTTTTTTCCATGAATGACCAAGGTAGGCGCTTTAATTGAAGCTAAAAGAGAACTCCTCTCCTTAAGACTGGATGCCGTTTTCTCAATAATAGCGATATAGGACGGATGAAATTCTGCCGGATGATGAGAGCAGAAATAAAAATCTTGGGTGTAATCCATCGCCATTCTCAAAACTTTCTAACTTCACTTATCAATAGACAAATTATCTCATTTTGCGATATGTTGAAAAATCAAACTTGTTAAAAATCTCAATAAGTCTCCTTTATGAAAGGGTCTTGCATTTGAAAATTTTACAACTTCCTTCCAGTGCACTTGCCATATTTGTATTGTTTGCTACATTATTGAGCGCTGAAGATTCCTCTAAACCTTTAGAAACTTCTAACGGCCTTCCCAATATTTCTGCTCGATTCCATCCTAACACCACCTCTTTCGATATCTTCGCAGCTCCTCTTTTTTGGACAGCCGAAGAAATAGGAACCGATTGCTGGGCTGAGGTGCTGGATGCAAGCACAGCACCTACCTATGATGACATACAGTCCCTTCATTTTCGCTGGAATCTTGGTTTTAGAGTCGGCTTAGGTTATGGAATGCAACACGATAGTTGGGACACACAAACCTCATACACCTCATTTCAAACCCATGGCAAAGATCACCTTTCTTTAGGAAATGGAATGGTTCACTCTGCTTTTTTAGCCAATTTTTATGTGGCTAACACGAGTGGTCAGGGCTTTTCCGGTCCCTCTTATGAATCTGCCAGCATCCATTGGTCGATTGGCTTCCATATGCTCGATTGGGAATTGGGTCGCAATTTTTTGGTTAGCAAGGCGCTCGCTTTGCGTCCATTTGTTGGACTCAAAGGAGGCTGGATCCATCAATCCATCCATACGAAATGGATCCATCCCGATCTACCCGAAGCTGAACTTTTTGATATGGGTTGGGAAAATCTCAAAAATAACTTCTGGGGCATTGGTCCCGAAGGCGGAATCAACACGAAATGGATTTTATTGAATCGTCAAAATCATCTTTTCAGCCTCTTTGGAAATCTTTCTGGAGCCATTATGTGGGGTCACTGGTCCTTTAGTGATGTTTTCAAAAATGACATCCATCAACAAATAATCATAGGTTCCCAAAGCTTCAACAGCGCTGCTTGGATGTTTCGAATATTTACGGGATTACAGTGGGAAGCAAGTCTACAGCAAAACCGTTACCAATTTACTACAAAATTGGGCTATGAAATGCAATTTTGGCTCAATCAACTGCAGTTCTATTCGTTTACCGGAGGACGGCAAGATAATCTATTGACACTACAAGGAGGCTCCCTTGAGTTCTGCTTTGATTTCTAAAAAAAGGATCCTTCTCTGTTTAATGCTTTTTGTACTTGCTTTGCCAAACTTGCATGCATCTTCCAGTGAAGTAAACGGCTTACCTAATCCTTCCACACGAACGCAATATTCTTCCAGCAGCTGGTTTGCTTCTGCCGATTTTCTTGCTTGGTTTCCCTCAGAAGAAGTTACTTCGATTTGGGCTGATGTCATAAATGAGGGCGATAATACTAGCACTTGGGGATATCCAGGATTTGATTTGAAATGGGGTTATGGCTTCCGAGTAGGCCTGGGCTATAACTTGATCTATGATCAATGGGACACTTCTCTTTCTTGGACCTCTTTCCACTCCAATACAAGGCATACCCTATCAGCAAAACCCTCAACAGTTATCCAACCGGAGTTTTTTGCGGCTTGGTTATCTGGGAATTGGAGTGAGAGTATCAGTGCTAAATGGGGCATTTTTTTCAATATGTTGGATTGGGAATTAGGACGAAGTTATTGGATCAGCAAAGATTTTTCATTGCGCCCTTTCCTAGGTATTAAAGGGGGATGGATCCATCAGTCGATTCATGTACAATATCACCGCTTGATTCTTGACTACACCATTCACACAAACAATTCGGGAAAGGAACATGTAAAAAACAATTTTGCCGGAATTGGTCCCGAAGCGGGTTTCAATAGCAAATGGAGAGTCTTTAATTTCGGATCTCATTTCTTAAATTTGTTTGGTGACTTTTCTTTAGCCGGTTTGTGTGGATCTTGGACTGTTGGCGATTCGTATAATAACACTTTGAACAAAACATGTTCTGTAAACACAAAAAAAAACACTTTGGGAGCTTTTACCTTCCGAGGATTTTTGGGATTGGGATGGGATGTAGATATTAACTCTGGTAGATCTCACTTTGCTGCCCAATTAGGATATGAAATGCAATTGTGGTTAAATCAACTTCGCATCGCTACTTTCCAACTCCAGCGTTTACATGGCGACTTAACCCTTCAGGGAATAACTTTAGATTGTAGATTCGATTTTTAAGGAGACATACAAAGTGAGAATAGATCTTTTTCCAGCTCTTGTGCAAATGGCCTCTGTTCTTTCTATGATCATCACAGGAACGATTATGGCAGAGGACGGACTACCCAATCCATCCGTTCGACCTGCTCCGCAAACAAAAGGTGTGGAAATATTTGCTGAAGCCCTTTATTGGTATACTAGCGAAACTGTAGACTGGGCTGATACTGTCGTTGGCGATAATAACTCCTTCAAATCCGATTTTAAAACCCTTGTATTTCATTGGGCTCCCGGCTTTCGTATTGGAGAAGGTTATAATCTCAACCACGATGGATGGAATACCCAAGCTTGCTATACTTGGTTTCAAACGAAAGCCAAAGATCATACGCAAGGTCCCGTGAATGCAGGATTTTTAGCGGCTAGATTTTCTGATCTTGAGCCCTTTTCTGCAGGAAAAGCTCGCTTAATTCTTCATTACAATATCTTAGACTGCGATCTAGGAAGGGGCTTTCTTATCAGCAAATACTTATATACCTGCGGATTCTAATTTCTTAAGTGCTAATACAAGTTATTACACTCAAGCACAAGCTAACGCTAATTTTTTATCAGCATCAACTTTTAGTTCTATAATAAATACGGATTTTGTAATTTTTAAAGAATTTTTAATGCCTTAATTTTTAAAAATTATAAAAT
>JBAXUO010000142.1:0-4282 GCA_037129625.1 Chlamydiota bacterium | reverse complement strand
TTTTCAAAATTTTCTCCTCAAGATTCTACTACCAATCCTTCTCTTGTCTATATTTCCGCGCAAAACCCTGAATATTCCCATCTTGTTGAAGAAGCCATTGCTTTCGTAAAAAATAAAAATCAGCCTCTTCTTCACATTCTTGATAAACTTTTTGTCAATTTTGGCAAGGAAATTTTAAAAAAAATCCCCGGACGAGTATCCATTGAAGTGGATCCCAAACTATCCTACGATACAAAAAAAACCATCGAAAGAGCTAAATCCATTATATCCTTGTTTGAACAAGAAAATATTCCTAAAGAACGCCTTCTAATCAAAATTGCCTCCACTTGGGAAGGTATCCAAGCCGCATCTGTTTTAGAACAAGAAGGAATTCACTGTAACCTCACTCTCCTTTTTAGTCTTTCCCAAGCTATAGCTTGCGCAGAAGCAAACGTCACCATCATTTCCCCCTTTGTCGGAAGAATTCTCGATTGGTATAAGAAAAACAAAAAACAAGAAAGCTACCTTCCTCAGGAAGATCCCGGAGTTTTGTTTGTCACAGAGATCTATAATTACTACAAAAAATTTGACTACCCTACACACATTATGGGAGCCTCTTTTCGAAATAAAGAAGAGATTTTAGAACTTGCCGGCTGCGATTTACTCACTATTTCTCCCAAGCTCTTATCCGAACTCCAAAACACAAGCTCACCTATCGTTCGCAAACTACACAAAGAAAATGCAAAGAAATCTCCTATTGAAAAAATTTCGATGGAGAAAAGCACCTTTTTATCGATGCTAGAACAAAATCTCATGGCTTCTGAAAAGCTCCAAGAAGGAATCCGTCTATTTACTCAGGATCTCTCCCAATTAGAATCTTTAATTGAGAAAAGACTCTAGATACTATGGCCTCGATAACCCAAATCCTATCTGAAGACATGCAGTTTTACTTCTTAGCCTCTTCTGCCTTAACAAAAGAGGATTATCAAAAATTACTCCTTATCAACCATAAGTGGCATGATTTTCTCACCTCCCAAACGTTCATTCACACCATATTAAATAAACAAACCGAACCGGTAAGAAAATACTTCCCTGCAGCCCCCAAAAAATTACAAGAATTGTTCTCCACTTTTGATGCATTAGAACAAAAAGTCAAATCCTATCCAAAGAGTCAAACTTTTTTACAAAAATTACCCGGCGGTTATTTCCACCCAAGAAAATGGAACCAACTCCTTTGTTTTATCCGTTTTGAGGAATTTATTAAAAACAGACTTCCTGCACGCCAGCTTCCCCTTCCAAAGAACTAATCTCAGCTTAAGAAAAAAACCTTATTTTCCCTTGAAATGGATCAGCAAAGCGGAGTTAAGCATAACGGAAAAACATCCGGCTTCTTGGAAAATCACTGCAAGCGCCGGCATGAACAGCCCCACGGCTGAAAGAGAAATACCCAATACATTATAAGCCATGGAAAATATAATATTGCCCTTTATTGTTAAAAGGGTTCGTCTTCCTAGTCTTAGGGTTTCTGCAACTTTCCTAACATCATTGGTTTTTAATATGATATCCGCAGAAGCTATGGACACATCAGTCCCTGAACCCATCGCTATGGCTAGGTTAGCTGCGGAAAGAGCGGGCGCGTCATTGATGCCATCACCGACCATTGCCACTTTAAAAGTTTTTTTCAACTCTTCTACGGCAAGAACTTTGTCTTCAGGTAGCATGCACGCCCTAACCTCATCAACACCTAACTGTCTACCTATTTCTTGCGATACTGCCTCATTATCACCTGAAAGAAGCACAATTTTCTTGATTCCGAGCTCTCGCAATTGTTCTACAGCCTGGATAGCGTCATTTTTTAAAATGTCCGCAACTGCGATCACCCCTTCTGCTCTCCCATCACAGGCAACAATCAAAATAGTTTTAGCGCTTTGCTCAAGCTTAAGGGTCTTCTCTTCGTCTTCAGGAGCAAATTCTACTTTATTAAAGTCTTTAAAAAGTCTGTGGTTACCAACCAAGACTTCCTTGCCATGAACCTTGGCAAAAACCCCTTTTCCGGGAAAAACCTTGAAAGAATCCGGACTGGAATACATGATTTTTCGTTTATCCGCTTCTTCTAAAATGCTGATAGAAAGTGGGTGCTCGGAGAGTTTTTCCGCAGAGGCTGCATAAGAAAGTATTTTGTTAACATCCATTCCATTGAAAGAGATCACATCGGTCACTTTCGGTTTTCCGAATGTAAGAGTCCCTGTTTTATCAAAAATAACACAGTCCACTTCAGCGGCAGTTTCCAAAAATATACCGCCTTTTATTAATATTCCTTTCCGAGCGCCATTGCCGATTCCCGCAACGACAGCTGCCGGTGTAGCCATACTTAAAGCGCATGGACATGCAACCAAAAGAACTGCTGCAGTTTTTACAAAATTTCCGGTGAAAAAAAAGACCGCTGCAGCTATCACAAGAACGGTTGGAATAAATATTTTAGCCATCTTGTCTGCGTATTTTTGGACCGGAGGTTTCTTGTTTTGAGCGTCGTTCACCAAACGGATAACCCGGGAAATTGCAGTGTCCTCTCCCACTTTAGTCGCAACCATCTCAAAGGCACCAAGCTCGCATATCGTACCGCCCATTACTTGGGAACCTTCAAACTTTTCAACCGATAATCCTTCACCGGTGATTGCCGACTCATTGATCGATCCGTTTCCCTTAGAAATGATTCCATCGACCGGAATCGTTTCGCCAGGCTTAACAATCAAAATATCCTTTACTTTCACAAGAGCAATATCCATCTCTACTTCAAGCTGACCGCGCCGCACTCGCGCTTTCTTGGGAGCTAGAGCCATTAGCCTATCCACGGCGCTTTTCATTTTTACAAGGGTGAACATTTCGAGAGTTTCGATGCCAAGCATTAAAATAATAACCGAACCCGCAGGAAAAAAACGGCTAGAAAGTAGACGATTTAATTCAAAACCAAGCCAGGGAGCATTTACAAAATGAGCTTTAGGAACGGCTAAAGCAGCGATAATAGCGATGCCAATAAGAACATCCGTGTTCAGCTTTTTTTTAAGCAAAGAATCAAAAGCTCTATTAAAAATAGGAACAGCTCCAATGAAAATCGCAAGAAAGGCTACATCCACGCCTAAAAAAGTATCCACTATATGAAACCAACGAAAAACGAATAGAAAAATGACAACCCCGAATAATACAAACTGCTTATTTTTGCGAATTTGATTCTCATCAGTTACCTTTTTAGGAGCAGAATTAGAAGAACCGCATGACTGACCTGAACCGCAATTACACCCCATAAAAAATTCTCCTAAAGATCTAAAACCAAAAACTCTTTTCTTCAAAATTATATCTTTTTTTACATTAGCACAGTGCCCTAGTGAAAAAAACAGAAAAAATTTTATGAAAAAATTTTGTTTTTTTATAAAAAAAAACTTTTTGACAAATAAGTGAGTAACGTTACTATACGTTCTCGTAAAGAGAAATGTAGTTAACAAGAGACTACTTAAACCATCTAATTTAAGCTTGTTACAAAATTTTAACGTAATGAATTGTATATTTTTTTAACGAAATGTTGACTTTCTGCCGTCTCTGTGACAATATTAAGTCAATATTGTCACAGGTCGTTTTATGAGCTTTCTTCCACATTTTACCATTAACAATTCTATTACCGCAGCTCTAGTTAAAATTGAAAGAGCCCGGGGATTTTTAGAAGCAGCCAACCTATCCAATGAATGGATGGTAAAAATGCAAGACAAAGCCTTCATTCTTGAAGCCCATTCTACAACTCATATTGAAGGAACACATTTAACATTAGATCAATCCGCGCAACTTTTATCAGGTCAAAAGGTCGCAAATGTCGATCTTGAAGACAGCCGTGAACTTCTCAATTATAAAAAAGCGTTTGAACTTGTAGCCAGTTATTTAGGAAAAGGAGAACCCATCACAGAAGGGGTAATCCGAGAAATTCACAAGCGCCTCGTCGAAGGCGTCCGTGGAAATTCTGCCAATCCTGGTGAATATAGAAAAATACAAAATTATGTAGCTAATTCAAAAACTAAAGCAATTATTTACACACCCCCTCCTGCATACGAAGTCCCTATAATGATGAAAGATTGTGTCCATTGGTTAAAGACTGAAAACGAAATAAATTCTGTTCTTATGGCAGGAATTGCTCAATTTCAATTAGTTCACATTCATCCTTTTTTAGATGGAAATGGTCGTACGGCGCGATTACTCTCGACCTTATGTCTTTATAAAACAGGATATGATTTTAAACAGCTATTTACTATTAGTGAAT
>JBAXUO010000141.1:0-4288 GCA_037129625.1 Chlamydiota bacterium | reverse complement strand
ATAGAGAAACGGAAGCACCCACAGCTCCCATCCGGCCCAGAACTTTAGGTAAAGGAGAGGTTCTTGTCGAAGGTAAAGAACTCCTTCTTATTCCTCTTGGAAATATGTACCTTACAGCGTTAGATATCCAAAAAAGATTGCAGGAGTTTGGTATTTCACCAACGATTGTAGATCTAATATTTATTAATCCTTTAGATGAAGAGCTCCTAACCTCTTTGGTGAAAAAACACACCTACATGGTTACTCTTGAAGAGCATTCTAAAACTTCCGGATTTGGAACCATTGTTCAAAGTTTCCTATTAGAAAAGGATCTGCTAGTCGGAAAAAAAATTCTCTCTTGCGGAATAGAAAGAACTTTTGTACAACATGGAAGTGTGGAAGAGTTGAAAAAAGAACTAGGATTAGATGCTCTTTCAATTACGGAAAAGATAGTAAAGAAATTTTACCCAAACATAATGTATGATCATTGCCCTATTCCCGAATGAAGAGAAAAAAAATTCTCTTGAGATTGCAAAAAACATCGAGACATTTTTTGAGCAGCAAAACATTAGTGTAGTGATCGAAGATGATAAAGCCTCTATCTTACACTCAAAACCTCTATCTTCTGTAGACCCTAAAAAAATTGATTTTCTACTCTCCATGGGAGGAGATGGAACTATTTTACGACTCGCTCATCGCTATAGCCATTTAGAAGCCCCGATTGTAGGTATTAATCTCGGATATTTAGGTTTTATGGCAGATATTCCCATCGATGATCTGTATCCTAGTTTACAAGATCTCATCAAAGGGGCCTATACAATAGAAAATCGTTTGATGATTGCAGGTGAATCCCTTCAAAAAAAGGAAAAGTTTTTTGCGGTTAATGATCTGGTCATTCATCGAGGTAAAAATCCTAATCTTATTGAACTGGCCATCTATATTGATGGGATGTATTTTAATACCTTTCTTGCCGACGGAGTCATTTTTTCTACACCAAATGGATCAACGGCCTATTCATTAGCGGCAGGCGGCCCGATTTTAACACCTACTGTCGATGGGATTGTTTTAACGCCTATCTGCCCTCACACGATTTCTAATAGACCTATTGTCCTTTCTTCCGAGCATGAAATTGAAATTCAAAATCTCAGCGAAACAGAATATCCCATCGAAGGCAGAGCGGATGGGCATGATTCTTTTTTCCTGGATACTAAAGAAATTTTTCATGTAAACAAACATGACAAAAAATTCCGACTGGCCAAGTTACATCGTCACAACTACTTTTCTACCCTTCGCACGAAATTGGGATGGGCTGGTAAAATTATCTGAGTGGAGCTTAAAAAAGAGCTCTTCCAAACAGACTTTCGCTTTAATATTTCTATCTAATCCCTCTTTCACCTGTTCTAACCAGTGATGTACATTTTCTAAAGATGGAAAGTTTTTTATTTTCTGCAGCTGCGATAGATACGGGGTTAAATATGCATTTTTAGAATTTTTTGTTTCCTGTAAAAGATGAAGGTCTCGATACCAAAAGAGAATAAAGGAAAAGATTTCTTCCCAATCTAGAAATTCCTCATCTTCTAAGGTTTTCGAAAACTTTTCCCATATGTCATAAGAAAAAGCGGAAAGAAGATTAGCTAAAAGCTCTCTTTTTTCTAGAAACTTTGGGTCGGTAGCGAGCTGATGCGCCCTTCGAAAAGAACCCAAAGCAAGTGGCGCTAGCCGTTTAATTTCTGCTGTCGAAGGGACAGATTTTCGTTGAAGAAAAGAAATAATATCCGCCTCTGATGGTTGAGAAAAAGGAACTCGGATACATCTCGAACGAATGGTCGGCAAGAGCTCCTCTTCTTTGCTCGTCATAAGAATTACATAACTGTCTAAAGTAGGCTCTTCTAAGGTTTTTAAAAGAGCATTGGCGCAATCGGTGTGCATTTTTTCTGCATCAAAAAAAAGAAATACCTTTGCACTAGATTCGAAAGGAAGCAAAGAGGACTCTTCTAAAAAATAACGGATAGCAGCAATAGTAAACCACTTACCTTCCGGTTGCAAAATATGAAGATCGGGATGGGTATTTTTAGAAAAAATCTTTTCTTTTTGAATAGCATCCATTCCATTAGGATATAAAAGATGAGAAGCGAGCACCTTTGCAAAAAGGGTTTTACCAATACCCTCAGATCCAGAAAAAAGTAAAGTATTAGGTACAGTATGTGTGGCAATCGCCTTTTGTAAAATCTCTGAGACAGAAGCATTTCCTATCAAGTCTGAAAACTGCATAAAAACCTATAAACTTACAGTACAACAGTAGTATAAAAAAACAAAGCAAGCAAGAGGTTTTACCACGCATAGGAAAGCAGAAAAGCGCCAGAGAAATAGCATGGAATATTACGCCCCAAAAAACTACCGGAAAGCTCAGCTCCTATCCCGAATTTTTCAGTGACCGCATAACCGATAGCACCGCCCCAACTGAATCGATGAGAAAGGGGCCTCTCATTAACAGCTTCTAAGCCTAAGAGAGAGATCCCATTTTCCCCATGAAAAGTTACTTTGGTGGAATATTCATATAAGATATGGAACGACAAGTTTACTTTCGAAGAAACGGAGATTTCAGAAGAAATTATCGCATTTACAGCTTTATAAGGATGGATCGTACCTTTTGTTCCAAAGCCCCCTCCATAGTAATGAAAGTTCCTAACCGAAACATTGGGGGCTATCGAATAGGAAAGATAGCCAATCCAACGGATGGGATGATTTTCTATCCAATCTACCGTTTTCAAATAATGCAACCCGAATATACTTCGATAAGCGCCTTCGCCTCCGGCGTCTGTAATCGCTTTAAAAGGAGAAAGATTCTTATAGTTTCCTGTCGGGAATGCCTCCACAATCCCAATAGAGATTGAGGGTTGAAAAGTTCCTTTTATTTCTCTACAGATTTGAAAAGCTGCCCGGACATAGAAATCTTCAACCAAAAGACTGGTATACTTTTTATAAAAATTCCATTTTGCATACATAAAAACTGTAAGATCAAGCCAATCGAGCGGGGCTGTTCTTGCAAAGAAAATAGATTCGACTGATATAAGATCACTTATTGATTTTTTTTTCCAAGAATTGGTATATGCTCCGTAGAAATCTGTTACGCTGACATATTCTTGGAGCATTGATTTTCCTTTTGGCAAATTCTCTGCAAATGGAGTGAGGATGTCTCCAAAACATAGGGAACCAATCAACAAAAAAAGGAAGATACAAGATTTCATACAAGGAAGGTTTTTATTTTGAGAATCGAGAATATAATTATAGATATCAAGTTTTTTTATCTACGTTCCATAAAAAAATGGCGATCCGAAAGATGGAATCGCCACTTGGAACCAATGCTTATTGTTTTCTATAAGGGCCAAAAAAGACTTGTTGTTCTTGGCTAGCTTCAGAAAGGTGTAATACGGAAGGCTTTCTTATGATAACGGCAGAAGGCGGCTTTAAAGAAGAAGTCAAAGGAGGCGGTGAGGCTTTTGGGCTTCCTTGAGGAGATGAAGTGGTTGAAGAAAAAGACACCGGTGAAGGATTGGGAGATGAAATGGGAGTAGAAAGATGGGAAGGGGTATGAACCCCGATTCTCTCAAAGGGACTATGAGCTAAAGACCAGTATTCCCTTGCTTTTCTTGGATCTATGGGCGAATTGGGTTTGCGAGCATTTTCATAATACGCCAAAATAGATTCGTAATGTTGTTTATATATAGGATCGGCAATACAAGGAATATCACGAGAACTAAGTCCTTTTTCAGGATCAATAACTCGGAGCCCTGCTTGTAAATTTATCATACGTTGCTGCAAAGCCACAAGTTGGGATGGTTCATACAATTTTGGAAAACCTTTGACTTGTATACTCTCGCTTACCATAGACCTTCTTGGAAAAAGAGCTTGGACTTCCAAAGGAATCGATAGAGAAGAAATGTTTACAATAGGACAATTTCCATCATCGGTCTTAGAAAGATGACTTGACGATCCTTGTATCTTTTCTTTTATAAAAAAAATGGAATTCAATTCCTCTTCTTCTTCTGTAGCTTCTTCTTTTACTTCAAGAGAAAGAAGCTCCGAAGTTCTATCAAAAAACAAGGCACGTCTTTCCGCTGCTGTTTTAAGAATAGCAGGAAGATTCCATTTAGAAACAATTTCTCGAAGTAACTCTAATTCCGGTCCTTTCAAAGGAACCATAGCAAGAGGAGAAATCAAAAAGGGTAGATGTAAGGAAGAAACGACATGATTTACTTTTTCACCTTCCGCCTTCACGAAAGATGGCATGTTTTCCTCGTAATCAATC
>JBAXUO010000140.1:0-4332 GCA_037129625.1 Chlamydiota bacterium | reverse complement strand
GTGATTCCCTTCCCCGAGTTAGAAGGCAAAACAGTGATCCTTGTAGACGATGGGATCGCAACCGGTGCGACCATGCTGGTAGGCATTCGATCCATGCGAAAGAAACAAGTTTCTAGAATAGTAGTAGCGACACCTGTTGCCGCCAAAGATATTTGGCAATCTATTATTTTGTCTGTGGACGAAGCCATTTGTTTACATGTGGCGGAATATTTCTTGGGGATTTCCAGTTTCTACTCCGACTTTTCTGAGGTTGACGATGAGACCGTGAAAACTCTTCTTCTATCCTCGGATAATCTTCTAAAATAATATATCTGCTTATGCCTCCTTTCTTTCCTTGTTTAATCTAAAATATTTGAAAATAAAATAATTTATTTTCTCCTTTACCTTATCCTGATTGAAAAGATCTCCAGAATGCTCTAAACTAAAGAAAAAAAGTTTTTATTATGTTCACATACGACCCTAAATTTATTCGCAATTTCTCTATCATTGCCCATATAGATCATGGAAAATCTACTCTCGCAGATCGCCTTCTCGAAATAACCGGCACTGTACCCAAAAGAGACATGCAAGAACAATTTCTCGATGCCATGGACCTCGAAAGAGAAAGAGGGATCACTATCAAAGCCCACCCTGTAACCATGTTCTATGAAGCCAATGATGGTCACACCTACCAAATTAACTTTATTGATACTCCCGGCCATGTCGATTTTTCCTATGAAGTCTCCAGATCTCTTTCCGCTTGCGAAGGCGCTCTACTCGTTGTGGACGCCACCCAAGGGGTTCAAGCACAAACTCTTGCTAATGTAATGCTTGCTATTGAAAGAAATCTAGAAATCGTTCCCGTGATTAATAAAATCGATCTTCCTTCCGCTGATATAGAAGAAGTGAAAAAGCAAATCGAAGAACTCATTGGATTGGATACTTCTAATGTAACCAAAATTTCTGCTAAAACGGGTCTTGGAATGGAAGATGTTCTTGAAAGAATCCTTCTCGACGTTCCTTCTCCGAAAATCCCCGATGACCCCTCATTAAAAGCTCTTGTTTTCGATTCCCACTACGATCCTTACCGAGGAGTTCTCGTTCATATACGCGTCGTCAGCGGAGAAATTCGAAAGAAATCACTCATTCGTTTAATGGCGACTCAAAAAGACTTTGAAGTTATGGATGTCGGCATTTTTTGCCCGGAAGAAAAATCGGTAGAAGCTCTTCATGCCGGAGAGGTAGGTTATCTGGTAGCCAATATTAAAATTACTTCTGATGTAAAAATTGGTGATACCGTCACCTTGCAAAAACACCCGGCCAAAGAAGCTCTTCCCGGGTTCAAAATCATTTCCCCCGTCGTTTTTGCGGGTATTTATCCAGTTGACACTTCAGATTTCGAAGCCCTTCGAGAGGCTCTTGTCAAACTTCAGCTTAACGACTCCGCTCTGCATGTAGAACAAGAAAGTAGCCATGCGCTGGGATTTGGATTTCGATGTGGTTTTCTAGGACTTCTTCATTTAGAAATTGTATTTGAAAGAGTACACCGAGAATTTGATTTAGATATTATTACCACAAGTCCTAGCGTCGTCTATAAACTCACTCTACGAAATGGAGATACATCCACAATTGACAATCCCATTCATTACCCGGATCCTTCCATCATTCTTGAAATTGAAGAACCCTGGGTTACTTGTCATATCTTAGCTCCCGCTTCCTATATAGGAACTATCATGAATCTAGGAATGGAGAAACGAGGTCAGCTTCTGAAAACAGAAACCATACATGGCAATCGACTTCTGCTCACCTACTCACTTCCCTTAAATGAAATCATTACTGATTTTAATGATAAGCTCAAATCCATCACTCAAGGATATGGTTCCTTTGACTATGAATTTTCCTCCTATAAAAAAAGTGATATTATCAAATTGGAAATTCGAGTGAATGAAGAACCGGTCGATGCTTTTTCTTGCCTAGTTCACCGCTCCAAAGCAGAATCCAAAGGTAAAGCGATTTGTAAAAAGCTCAAGGAAGTGATTCCTCAACATCTTTTTAAAATTCCTATCCAAGCTGCCATTGGAGGCAAAATCGTTAGCCGAGAAACGATCAGTGCCATGTCTAAAAATGTCACTGCTAAATGCTATGGTGGAGACATCACCCGTAAAAGAAAGCTGTGGGAAAAGCAAAAAAAAGGAAAACTAAAAATGAAGGAATTTGGCAAGGTTAAAATTCCTCAACATGTTTTCATGGATGTTTTAAAAGCTAATGATGACTAAATTTCAGTAGCTTTTTCTTAACAATCCCTTCTATACTTTTTATAACAACGGGAACAGGTACTGTCCATGTTTTTTCGATATATATTTTTGTCTATCTTTGTCACCGCTTCTTTTCTTTATTCAACAGATGAGCAAAAAAATCCCCCAAGATGGAGTGGATTTACGATAGGGATCAACCTAGGAGCTCTTGTCAATGCGACTAGAGCAAAAGTCCATCCCAAAGCCTATTTCCATGAAAGACACGACACTCCCTATCATTTTGATAATGCAGCTTTTACCGGTGGAGTTGTTTTAGGAGGAAGCTACCAAATCAGTAGATTTGTTGGCGGACTCTTTACCGATTTCAACTACACCATGCTCAATAGAACCAATGCTTTTCACTTACATATTCCCTATGACTCCCCTGTACCTCTTATAGAATCTCTTAAACAAAAAATCCCTTGGTTTGGAACTCTTCGTCCCCGTATTGGAATAGGATTTAAAGAATTCCAAGTCTTTCTTACCGGTGGGCTTGCCTATGGACAAGTTCGAACCCAAACAATCATTCTCAATGAAAACACCTGGTATACCGGATCTAAAAAAAAGATTCAAATGGGATGGACCGCCGGAGGTGGGATTGAACATAGTTTTTATGAGCACTGGTCTTTTCTTGTCGAATATCTCTACGTATCTTTGGGATCACAACATTACAAAGCAACCTCTTCTTCCAATGAGGATCCCGGCGCCTATTTCACTGCCCGATATAAGACCCCATTTCACTGTTTTCGAGTTGGGTTGAACTACAAATTATAGAAAAAAGGGATGATTTTTTAACTTACTAATCTTTAATAAAAAATTTCTACTTTATTTAATTCTCTATTTGTCATGGTTATCTTCCCCATATTAATTACCTCCTTGGTAATAATCGTTTATTAGCATGAAGAGGACATTTTAACTCTTCGCTAACAGGTGAAAATTTACAAGGCTTTGGGATTGTCATCTAAAATTCTCAAAGCACAAAAAATAATCTTGTAAATTTCAAGATATAGTGATGACTAGCCCTAACTTTGGATTGATTCTCCTATGAAGTCTGGTAACCTTGAACAAAAAAATTAATTTAATAATTCATTTTAATCGCTCAACATATTATAGTCCTTGATTATTTTATTAACAAAAAAGGTTTTTATGAAAAGATTGACATCTGTATTTGGTGTGGTTGTTTTAGTTTCGATTATTTTCCTTTCAGGATGCGCTAGTTATAATGCTTGTGCTTTAAATAACTTAACTCCAGTTTTTGTCCAAAAAAGTACTGGAAATAATACTGGAATCTCTAACGATGTTGTAGTGATTGGTAAAATCTTTAACAAGGCGGATTGCAAAAAATATTTAGATAGAGACGTTATAGCTGAAGGATATCAGCCTATTCAATTATTTATTCAAAATTCGAGTCCCAAAAATTATGTATTTTCTTTGATCAGAATTAGTATTCCCTGCGTAAGACCCGAAGAAGTTGCTGAAAAAGTTCATACATCAACTGCTGGAAGAGCAACAGCATATGGTCTTGGAGCTTTACTTTTTTGGCCTTTGGCTTTTCCTGCGATTATAGATGGGTTGAAGTCCTCAGACGCAAATAAAAACCTTGACAATGATTTTTCTTCAAAAACCGCAAGAGATCAAGTCATTGGAGCTCATTCCTATTTGAACAAATTAATCTTTGTTCCTGCTAATGAAGGTTTGTCAAATTTTACTGTGACTTTAATGGATCAAGAATCTGGAGAGCTAAAAGAATTGCAGGTAGTCAATCAGTGAAGCCACTTCACCAGAACACAAACAGAAGGCCTTAAAAAATGTTTGTAAACGATAAGCAAGAATCTATAGGCACTTTGGAAGACCGTCTCAGTTCCAAACCCTGCGAAGATATATTAAACAGTCATCAGACTTATTTAAATCAAAAGGAGCAATTATGGCCATTCATTTTCATGAAGTAAAACAATCTGCACTAGAAGGAGCAAAACAATCTGTACTTCCCAGCTTAGTGATAGGAGTGACTTTCCGCAGGGCAAGCCCTGACGGCTTCAGTCTAGTTCGGCAACATAAT
>JBAXUO010000014.1:0-14652 GCA_037129625.1 Chlamydiota bacterium | reverse complement strand
ATCGGGAAAATCTTTATGGATAACCGCAACGGCAAATGAGCCTTCTAAAAAAGAAAAGGTTTTCACGGCCGACTGAAAAAAATCCCCTGTATATAAATCTCCCATAAGTTGAGCGATGACTTCGGTGTCGGTATCGGAGATAAAAGTGACCTTTTTCTTCTCTACAAGCTCTTCTTTTAATGAAGCATAATTTTCAATCACTCCGTTATGAACGACAGCTAGCATTTTCTTTTGATCCAAATGAGGATGAGCATTTTTTTTAGAAGGGACTCCGTGAGTAGCCCATCTTGTATGAGCAATGCCTATGGGAAAAAAGAGATTTTTATTGAGTAGCGAATCTTCTAACTCTGAAATTTTCCCAACCTCTTTGAAGCAAAGGATTTCTCCACCAACGATGCCTGCAACGCCTGAGGAATCATATCCTCGGTATTCGAGTTTTTTCAAACCCTCTAGGCAAACAGTTACGGCATTCTTTTTTCCTATGTAGCCAAAAATTCCACACATAGAGAGATCCTTTTTTATTTGGTGTAAAATTTCAATCTACCAAAAAGGAAATTAAAAACGAGAAAAATGCAAAAAAAGGAGAAATATAGTATCGTTAGGAAAAATTTGGTGTCTCGTTTGAAAATTTTATATACTTCCATTTTTTCACTAACCTCTTTTTTCTTTTTTTCTCTCCATGCTGCCTCTGTACCTATAACCCAAAAGCCACTTCCTATCGATCAAACGAGGTATCAAGAAAAGCTATCCCTCCACTCTCAAAGAGAAACCGCCAACGATTTCTATGAGCTATCTTTAGTAAACATTGAAGCCGATGATCTCCTTTCTGCTAAAGAAGCTTTGCATGCAGCGATTCGATTAGATCCTAATTTCCTAGAGGCAAAAATCCAACTCGCTTATATCTACCTGTGGGAAAAGAAACTCCCGCACGCAGAAAATCTTTTGACCCAAGTTATATTGCAAGATCCCAAGAACCCACTAGCCATAGCCGGACTTGAATCTATCGCCCACACGTGGGGCCAAGAAAAAGACTTTCAAAAACAGGCAATTTACATCTATCGTAAGCTTTTAGAAAGCATTCCTAACCAAGGCGATTATCTTTTCTATTTAGGGAGACTATTAGCCCAAACTAAGCAGTGGAAAGAAGCAGAAGAAGTTCTACTTCATTGTCTTTCCCTATTTCCTCAGTATGTAGATGCAGACCTTCAACTGGGAACTTTGTATGTTTGGCAGAATCGATTCGATGAAGCCGAAGAGATTTTTCAAAATTACCCCAACAATATTGAAGCAAAAAAGGATCTAGCTAGACTTTCTTTACGAAAAGGGGATTTTCCAACTGCAGAAAAAAGATTTTCTGCTTTAGCAACAGAATATCCAAACGATGAAGAAGTTCGCTATTCTTTAGCCAAAGTATATCTAGCTCAAAATAAATTCTCCGAAGCTAACAAAGAATACCAAGTCCTCATAAAAAAACCGACTGAAGCACTATATAGAGAGCTTTTTGAACTAAAGCTCCTGACCCATCCAGCTTTAGTTGCAGACAGCACTTATACCGCTTCAAAAGAAGATGATCCAAGTCTAAAAGCGCCGGTAGTTAGGGACTTTTATTTCAATAATAGTCTTGCGCTTTGGATTCCTATCTATGATTGTTGGCGAATTGATTTAAAACCTTATGCCGGGTACCAAAAAGAGCGCAATATTTATCGGACCGGGATAAATTACAATGTGAGCTTATATGGGGGAATAGTTAACTCCCATTACACTTTTCATAAGAATTGGAGATGGGATGTTTCCATTGCAGGTGTCCATGGGGAAAATATTGGAAGTAACCATGCCTATCCTTTTCTTACAACAACAAGAGTCGGCATTGCATCGGATGTAGTTTACAGCACCGAATCTCATACTTTAGTATTAGATGTTCATCCGGAAGGCTTATTAGTTAAAGATCTTGCCCGTATTGAATCGAAATTGCTTTCTTTGACCTATGCGGATATTTACTATAAATATCGTTTTAATTTTTTTCTAAAACCCGAAATAGAAGGATATGTAGAAGAGGTCTTCTATAGCGATCACATCCGCAACCGAAGAAACACCCTACGTTTGATAACCCAATGTCCCCTTCCTTTTTTTGATAAAGCCTTTACCCTTTCGTATGAATTCGAGCGAAGGATGATGCCTAAGCTATCCATCAACTACTATTCCTTTCGAAGGCAGTGGAGACATGTCATGGGAGTCAAATTTCGAAAAGAATTTTTTGAAAGAATTATTTTCGAGGTTTTCTACTATCATCGCTGGCAGCTGACAAGAAGACTTTACCAGCCAATTGGTGATTTCGTTTATGTAGCCGAAAGGCAAAACCTAACGTCCAATAAGATAGGAGCTCTCATAGGCTATAGAATCCAAGATAAATGTCGTTTTGAACTCAGTGGTCACTATTTTAGAGACACTCTTCCCTATCGAGACTGGAACCTGCATGGAACTTTGATTTGGGAGTTTTGAGACCCGAAGGCTATTCCTACTTTTTTGCAAAAGCGGCTTTTACTTTTTCGAAAATTTGGTCCAATGTGATATGCCAATTTTTTTCTAAAGGCTGAAAACTTTCCATTTTTTGATGAAGATCTTTATCCAAGGGAAGGCAGAGTTCACTTACTTCTGTAAACCCATAAGAGCCTGCGCTTCCTGCTAATTTATGAACTGCGAACCGAAGAGCGGAGACAGAAGCTAAATCTCCCTTAGCATGAACATCTGCAATCAATTTTTCTAAGACACGGAGCTTTTCAGGAATACTTTTTTTATATTCTAACATCAGCTCTTGTAATGCATCTTCTTCGGACATTAAGTCCTCCTTCTTCACAAGTTTCTTACTTTAGCCATAAAAGGATTTTTCTTTTTTGACAAGGACTATATCGAACAATGGAGAAAGCAAAAACAACTTATCAAGATCCATGTCAGTCTAAACAACAGGCATAGGATTATTTCTCAACACTCACATTATCAATTAGTTATGCATTATCAATTTTTCTTTTTTTTATTAACCTTGGATTTTAACCAAAAATTAGGTAATTTTGGGTTGGAATACAACCAAAAACGAACCCATTTACCCTTGGAAAACGACCATGTTCAAAAGAATCATTGACTTCCATCTTGAAAAATGGAAAAAAGACCCTTACCGAAAACCTCTTCTATTACGGGGAGCGAGACAGGTAGGAAAAACATATGCAGTTCGAAGATTAGGTCAAAAATTTCCAAATTTTGTAGAAATCAATTTTGAACGATTAGAAGGAGCTTCTGCAATTTTCGCAAAAGACATTGTCCCTGAAAGACTTATCATAGCCCTATCCCTTCTTGTAAAAGCCCCTATTATCCCGGGAAAAACTCTCCTTTTTTTTGATGAAATCCAAGAATCCCCCCGAGCGCTCATAGCCTTGCGCTATTTTTATGAAGAAATGCCAGATCTTCACGTAATAGCAGCTGGCTCTCTTTTAGAATTTGCTATAGAAAAAGTAGGAGTTCCAGTAGGCCGCATTTCGATGTTGTATATGTATCCTATGTCTTTTTTGGAATACCTTGTCGCAACTAAAGATGTTCTAATGGCTCAAGAAATTCTGAATCATCCCATTGGAGTCCCAATGGAAGAACCCATTCACGCAAGAATATTGGATAAACTGGGAGAATATCTTTCTATTGGTGGCATGCCTGAGGCAGTTCAAAGATGGGTCGAAACAAAAGATCCAAGTTCCTCATTACAAGTTCTTCAACAAATCGGGGCGACTTATCGGCAGGATTTTGATAAATATGCTAGAAAAGCACAAGTCAAATATCTCGAATTACTCTTTCGTCAAATTCCATCTCTTGTTGGTAAAGATTTTTCCTATCGAGAAATACATGGGGAATATAGAAAAAGAGAGCTAGCGCCTGCCTTAGAGCTTATGGAACGAGCCAACATTATCCACACAATCCATCATTCTTCCGGGCAAGGCATTCCTATTGGAAGCAACATCAATTTTGAGACATTTAAAATAATCTATCTCGATATAGCTCTTTGTCAAATGATTTTAGGTTCAGATATTTCTCAATGGTTTTTACATCCTTTGGATGAGTTTGACAATCGTGGGGCAATTGCAGAAGGATTTGTTGGGCAAGAACTTTTATGCTATGCCAATCCTGAAATCAAAGAAGCACTTTATTTTTGGAAACGAAATGAAAAAAATAGTTCAGCTGAAATTGATTATCTTTTACAAAGAAACGAAACGATCATCCCTATAGAAGTCAAAAGCGGTCACGGTAATACTTTGCGGAGCCTTCGTCTTTTTTTAGAAACTCATCCAAAATCTTCTTATGGTATTCGTTTTTCTGCACTCAACTATTCCTTAATCGAAGGTCTAGATTCCAGACCTCTTTATGCTGTAGCTACACTTCATCACGAAAGTCAGAAAGCGGCTCTTCACGAACTATTCACTTAAAATTTCATAATCCTCCTACGAACTTGCATGGGACTGAGATGAAGAATTGTTTCAAGGTCGTAATGACCACACTTTCTCATAGACATTTTTATCCATAGATAGGAAAATACAAGTTCTAAACCAAGGGTTCATTATGAATTTACCACATTATCATTCTCAAGAAGATTTCCAAGTGCGAACCAAAAAATTAGAAGAAATCCGCTCCCTTGGTATAGATCCCTATCCTCCGAAATATTCCCCAACGCATTCTGCTAAAAAAATTATTGAAACCTTTGGTCATCAAACCGTTGGCCATAGCGATGACGCTGCCTCCGGGTCTACTCCATCCGTCAAAGTAGGCGGTCGCCTTGTCCTATTTCGAGAGATGGGAAAAAACGCCTTCGGACATATTCAAGATGAATCGGGTCGCATCCAAATCATGTGTAATAGAGATCTCACCACTGTCGAGGGTTTTGATTCGGAAAAAGGGGGT
Source organism: Chlamydiota bacterium (assembly GCA_037129625.1). Classification (GTDB taxonomy): domain Bacteria; phylum Chlamydiota; class Chlamydiia; order Chlamydiales; family SM23-39; genus JBAXUO01. The sequence continues at coordinate 9,717 of JBAXUO010000014.1, read as the reverse complement.
ATGACCCCACTAAAATTCATCGAAAAGAAAATTGATTTAGGAGATATCGTCGGAATCGAAGGAAATCTGTTTCATACCCAAAAGGGGGAACTGACTATCTTTGTCAAAAGATTAACCCTTCTTTGTAAAACTCTTCTTCCCTTACCGGAAAAACACTCCGGTCTTTGTGATAAAGAAATATGCTACCGAAAAAGGTGGCTCGATCTTCTCTCCCATAAAGATGTCCAAGAACGTTTCGTTCTGCGCAGTAAGATTTTGAAAGAGATTCGTCACTATTTCGAAAATGATGGCTTTATTGAAGTCGAAACTCCTATTTTACAATCTATCTATGGTGGAGCCCAGGCTAAACCTTTTGTTACCCATCTCAATGCCCTTCATCAAGAAATGTTTCTACGCATTGCGCTAGAGATTCCTTTGAAGAAGCTATCGGTCGGCGGACTTGAAAAAGTCTATGAAATCGGAAAAGTCTTCCGTAACGAAGGTCTCGATAGAACCCATAATCCTGAATTTACTATGCTAGAGGGATATGTTGCTTATTGGGACTACAATGATGTCATGCGTTTTATTGAAAATCTTTTCGAACACCTAGCAATAACACTCTTCGGATCTACTAAATTATCTATAGAAAAAGAAGGCACTACCCATATTATCGATCTCAAAACTCCATGGACTCGTATGACAATGAAAGAGAGTCTCAAAACCTATGCTAAAATCGATGTAGACACTCTTAACGAAGAAGAAATGAAAAAGATTCTTTTAGAACAAACGCCTATCGATCCCAAATCATTGAAAAATGCTCCCAGAGGAATGCTAATCGCTCATCTTTTTGCCGAATTTGTTGAGTCTCATTTAATACAACCTCACCATATTATCGATCATCCTATTGAAACAACGCCTCTTTGCAAACTACATCGAGATCCTGAATCACGAAAAGAGGGTATTGTCGAGAGATTTGAGAGTTTTATCTTAGGTTTTGAATTTGTCAATGCCTACTCAGAGCTTAATGACCCGGAGCTTCAAAGAAAACTCTTGGAACAACAATCGGAAAAAAAGTTGGCCGGAGACGAAGAAGCCTCTCCTTTGGACGAGGAATTTATAGAAGCCATTTGCCAAGGACTCCCCCCCACCGGTGGGTTCGGTTTTGGCATTGACCGTCTCATTATGCTACTCACTAAAGTACACTCGATTCGAGATGTCCTCTATTTCCCCTTGATGAAGCCCGATGAAAATATTTCTTAGTCCATACTAAATATTTTTTTGAACTGGTTTTTTAAGTGACAAAGTGACATAATTTGTAATAATGATTACAAAAAAGAAAGTTTCCTTTTTTTATAAAACAAAATCAGTTCTTTTATGGACTAGTTGTTTTAATGAACCTTTAGCTACATTATATTCGTGGCTACCCTTTATTTTTCGAAAAGATTTAGGGGCTACGCCATTTCAAATCATGTTACTCATTTCCATTCGACCCTTGATCTCGCTTGTATCTTTTTATTGGAGCTCCAATCTTTCCACGCAGAAAAGTAAACTCCGCTCGAATTTGGTTCTCTCCGGTCTACTATCAAGGATTCCCTTCCTTTGCTTCTTTTTTTTAGATAACGTCTGGTTTTTACTTTTAGCTTCCGCTATACACATTTTTTTTAGCAAAGGGGGCATTCCAGCCTGGATGGAAATTTTAAAGCTCAATCTCCCAAGGAATCCGAGAGAAAAGCTGTTTTCTTTTAGCGCTGCGCTTGGCTATCTTGAAGGTATCTTTTTAGCGATAGCCGTTGGATCCCTTTTAGATTTTCATTCCCAACTCTGGAAGTACTTATTTTTCTTTTCGGCTCTGATTGGGATTCTATCCGTTTTCCTTCAATCTCGGCTTCCTATCCGAAATGAAGATACCTTTTCTGCGACTCCCGATTCGCTTCCCCTTATGCAAAAGATTATTCAACCCTGGAAAAACTCTATTTCCCTTATGAGAAGCCGTCCCGATTTTGCTCATTTCCAATGGGGTTTTATGTTTGGCGGTCTCGGAATTATGGCAACAGCTGCGGCTTTGCCTCTTTTCTTTGTAGACACATTGCATTTGTCTCATCTGACGTTTACGACAAGCCGTTCGATTTGCATGGGCCTTGGTTTTATTCTTTCTTCTTCTTTATGGGCAAAAGCATTAAGTCGTTTTCCGATAGCTTCCATAACTGGAGTGATATGTTTTGGATTTGGATTATTTCCCCTTTTTCTTTTACTTGCGAATTTGCAGCTATTTTGGATTTATCCGGCCTATATCCTCTATGGCATTGCTCAGGGGGGAAGTCATTTAATCTGGCATCTTTCCGGTCCTTTATTTGCAAACGAAGAGGACAGCTCTCGCTATAGTGGGGTAAACATAGTGATGGTGGGCTTACGAGGATTGATAGCGCCTTTTCTTAGCAACCTGATTTGCCTTTTTTTTGGACCGCTACCGGTTCTTTTCTTAGGTGTGATTCTCTGTTGTAGTGGAGGGATGTACATGTTTGCTAAAAAATCCGCTCTTCGCGAGATGAAGAAAGCTTCTTAAAAAAGTTTTTAAATCTACACATTTACACAAGTTATTTTTGCTACATCCAGTATGTCCATTATTTCTGGACATACTGGTTGCGAAACAAATCAAAACCTTTTAGCGTTCTTATCTAAGATTTTTTTTGACTAAAACCTAAGAAAAATTTGAGTCTTTTGTATGAAAAAAATTTTCACCCTAGATTCAATCCTAACCCCTTACAAAGAATTTTGGAAAGAATGTCCCCTTTTTCTTTATGGCATTAGCTACCTTTTAGGAATCAGCGCCGCTCTATCCCACTGCAGCTTTCTTTATTTCTTCCTTGCTATTTGCTTCTTTTTCCCCTTAAAAAAAGCTCTCTTTTTTCTTTCTTTAGCAGTGACTCTCTTTGGCTATTTATTAGCTCTACACATCGCTCCAGAACCTCTAACGGAAGGGGCTATGTATGAAGGAACCGGATATTTTTCTATCTCTTCCATATCCCCTTCAACCTCTTTTGTCCCAAAACTCACATATAAGGGAACTCTTCACTATTTTTCCTCTTCGGATAAAACTTTTTCTACTAAACAAATGCCATGCACTGTTTATTTTGCCGATATCCCAAACCATCCCAATGGGAATTTCGATTATATTCTTTGCGGAACCCTTTTTTCTATGAGCCCTTATGCAACCGTATGCAAGGTAAAAAAAGACCAGTGGATACTTAAAAGACCGAACCACTCGCTAGTTGAACTTCGATTCCGGGTAAAAAATTTCTGTCGGAAATTTTTTATTACGCATATCTTTCATAAAAGATCGGCTGATTTCTTAAGCGCACTGGCAACAGGAGAGCTCGATGAAAATTTCATCAAATTCTCTTTTGCCAATTTGGGACTTCAATACATCATGGTCATTTCAGGTTTTCATTTTGGCATTCTTGTCTTATCGCTCGCTCTACTATTGAGACCCTTTTTATCTTTTCGTTATTTGACAATTACTTTACTTCTTCTGGTAAACCTCTATTTTCTTTTCTTGGGGACTTCTCCTCCAGTAGAAAGAGCCTGGATTTCTGTACAACTCGTTTTATTAGGAAAGCTTTTAAACAAAAGAACCTTTTCTATCAATGTGTTGGGCCTTGCTCTTTTGATTGAACTTTTTCAAGATCCGTTAAATGCTCTCAACATTGGATTTCAGTTAAGTTTTTTAAGTACGGCTTATATTTTATTGGGGTACACCCCCTGTGAAAAAATGTTTCATCGCTTTTTAAAAAAACATGAACCTTATAGTTTACATCCCCTATCTCAAATAGGAGAAAAGATACTTTCTCTATTACGAGAAGGTCTTTCATTAACTATTGTTGTTAACTTGGCGGTTATTCCTGTGGTTCTTTTTCATTTCCATACCTTTCCCCTTTTAGGTTTTTTCTATAATCTCTTTTTTCCGATTCTCATTGGCATCGTCATTTTTCTCATTGTATTACTCGTGTTATGTCATCTTCTTTTACCGCCCTTAGGATTTGTAATGGATTTTTTAACAACGTATTTTACGAAGTGGACTCTAGATTTTGTTTCATTTCCTCCCGTTTCTCTTCAATATTCCATTCGAATTTCTGAGATTTCGACCCCTCTTCTTTTAATCTACATCGCATGTATCTCCTTTTTTTTCGTTCTGCTAAAACAAAGAACAAAAACTAGGGAACAAGATGTTTTCCAGATTTTATAAAAACCACTTCCATTCATAAGCTATTAATTTACAAGATATTTCATGATTATGTCCTTTTTTCAAACATCTTTTTCTAATTTTTGGCTAAAAATCAGGGATGATTTTCTTAGATTTTGGTTGTTTTTCAGACATGGCAACCAAAAATTGAAGAAAAAGATACCTTTCGGAATTTATCAAAAAAGAAACGTCTATTGATTAATACTAGTATGGGCATTATAATCAACGACCCAATTTAATGGAGATTTTATGTCTGTTTCTTTTAGTAAAACTACAGTTTTCAATCCAAAGGAAAACTGTGCTATTTGCCACGACTTTCTTGAAAAATCAGAGGTTGTTGTCCATGGTGGCAACGACGGAGAGAAACATCCTGTTCATAAAAATTGTATAATGGAATGGGTTAAAAGAAATCCAAGCTGCCCTATTTGCAGAGCAAGAGTTACAGGAAACTCTCTTTTCTCATGGAAAGAAAGAGCCCTCATTGTAATTAAAAATACCATGGTAATAGTACTCGTATTAGCTGCTACAGTGGAAAGAGACTCCGTAAGCTTCGTAGGAAAAGTGTTAGCCACCGTAGTCGCAGCGAAAACTGTGGCCAGATATTCCACAGGAGTGATTGCAAGGATTGCTGAAGTAGTACAATTAGCAGGAGTCACTGCAGTAGGCGCCACCATAACAATAAGAATGGGGATAGCTGCCTCAAGAGTAATCATAGGAACTGCAGAACTGATAGGATTAGCGGTGGGAGGGATAGCCAGAGCCATCCTAAGAGCCGTCTAAAAAGAAAATTAATTTCTCAATTTACTCTTCCCAAAGAAAACCCTTCTTATCCATTTCTCCGCTTCAAATAAGATATATCCGATGAGTCCAATAGATAGAATAATTTTCCACTGAGCCCAGCCTAAAGACTCCGTATCAAGAATGTCTTGCATGAAAGGTGCATAGGTAAAAATACCTTGCACGAGCAGTAAAAGCCCCACACCTACAAAAAAATGAAAACTCTTCTTCCAATGAGCTCCAAAAAACGAAGCATGAGATAAGACTCTCACGCTTACAAGATAGAACAGTTCCAAAGTAACTAAAGTATTCACGGCAGCGGTTCTCGCAATGCCTATGGAAGCTCCATGAAACCGAAGCCATGTAAATATTCCAAAAATCCCTAAAGTAAAAAGAATGGAAATAAATCCAATCCTCTGCAGTAAATAGGAAGACACTAAAGCCTCTTGAATATTTCGGGGTTTTCTAGACATCACATCTTTTTCCATCGGCTCAAAGGCTAGTGTCATGGCCAAAGTAAAAGAGCTTACCAAGTTCACCCACAAAATCTGCAAAGGAGTAATGGGAAGAATGGTATTAAAAAACACCGCTAAGATAACACTTAACGATTCACCCCCGTTGATGGGCAGAAGAAAAAAGATCGACTTTTTTACATTATCATAAATCGTCCTTCCCTCTTTTACGGCTTTAACAATCGTCGCAAAATTATCATCCGCAATCACCATTTCCGAAGATTCTTTAGCCACTTCCGTTCCCCTTTTCCCCATCGCAACGCCTACATGAGCTTGCTTTAAAGCAGGAGCATCATTGACCCCGTCTCCGGTCATAGCGACCACTTCATTATCTTTTTGCAAAGCTTGCACTAAAAAGAGTTTATGCTCGGGGCTGGTTCTTGCAAAGACATCTACCATCTGAACTTGGGAAGCAAATTTTTCTAAAGAAAGGTGATCAAGTTCTTGGCCTGTAAACACATCCTCAGCATTTTTTAAATGAATTTGCTGAGCAATCGCTCGAGCCGTCGCGGCATGATCTCCCGTTATCATTTTCACCCGAATGCCAGCGGAATAGCATTCTTTAATAGCAGCGAGGACTTCTTTTCTTGGAGGATCTATAAGACCGAAAAGGCCAATAAAGCAAAGATCTTTTTCTACATCATGAAAATGGAGATGTTTTTTGTTTGATGAATCCTTTTTATAGGCCATGCCGATGACTCGCTGACCCTTGGATGCAAGTTCTAGAATTTTTGTCTCCCAATACTCTTTTTGAAAGGGTTTTTCTTTTTCTTCTAATTGGGAAGAACATCTATCTAAAATATGCTCAGGAGAACCTTTGATAAAAATGACACTTTCGCCATCTTTGCTTTGATGCAAAGAAGCCATAAAACGATGTTTAGAATCAAAAGGTATCGTATCGATTTTTTGCCAGTTTTCTTTTTCATGAGGCAATTCTTGGATAGCACTTATTAACAAAGCGCCGTCTGTTGGATCACCTGAAAACTCATAGACGTCTTTTTTCTGCTGTATGATTTCCGCATCGTTGCAAAGAAGGGCTCCTAAAAGGATTTGATGCAAGCTAGGATGATTGAGAGGCTTTTTAATTTCTTTAGAAAAAGTTTCTTTTGCTGTGACTATTGTTTGAGTGGTCATTTCGTTTTTTGTTAAAGTACCTGTTTTATCCGAACAAATGACCGTAACGCATCCCAGGGTTTCTACTGCCGGCAAATGCCGGATGATTGCATTTTGTTTAGCCATTTTTTGAACGCCGATGGCAAGGGCTACGGTAAGGATGATGGGAAGCCCCTCGGGTATAGCCGACACAGAAAACCCGACAGCAATCATAAACATTTCACTTAGAGTAAAATCTCTAAAAAAAACACCGAATAGAAAAGAAATAATAGCCATCATAATAATACAAAAAGCCAGTCCTCTAGAAAACTTTTCCATTTGTTCGATAAGGGGTGTTTTCACCTCTTGGACGGTTTCCATCATATGACTAATTTTCCCAAGTTCCGTTTGAGCGCCTGTCTGCACAACGATTCCCATGGATTGGCGGCTAGTTACTAAAGTTCCTGCGTAAGCCATGGAAGTCCTATCGGTAAGGGGGGTATTTTTCTCTACAGGCTCTTCATTTTTTTCTACTGAAGTGGATTCACCGGTTAAAGAGCTTTCTTCCATTTTTAACCCTTTAACAAAGAACAATCTAAGGTCAGCCGGCACTTTATCACCGGCTTGGAGGAAGACAACATCTCCCGGGACTAAGAATTTGGCATTGATTTCAGTGGTTGTATTATTTCTTTTGACTCTGGCTTGTAAGGCGAGGATATTTTTGATAGCGTTGATAGCATTTTCTGCCTTAGTTTCTTGAAAAAACCCGATACAGGCATCGAGGATGACGACCATGAGAATGACATACATATCGACCCAATGGTGCAAGAAGGCGGTCAATAAGGATGCGGCGAGAAGGAGGTAGATAAGGAGGTTATGGAATTGGAAGAGGAAGCGAAATATGGGGTTGGGTGGTTTTTTTTTAGGGAGTTGGTTGAGGCCGTAGGTTTCCAATCTTTTCTGTGCTTCTTCTAATTTAAGCCCTTCTTTATTAGACTCTAGCATATTAAAAACGGAAGGGACGGAAGTGGAACACCAAGGGAAAGTCATACACATCTCTTTTTTACTACTATAATGTATAAGTAATTTTTATACAAAATTAAATAAAAAGAAATTTATATGGCATGTTTATTAGATTCAGCAATAAAAGATTATTAAAGTAAAAACAGAAGATTTGTATACTTTCCGATGATTATAACCATATACCTTTTCTTGCTATTTTTTCCTCTTTTTCTTGATAATAGCGCACCAAAAATTAAGAGGTACTTATGTCATCTATTTCCCCTATTTCTATTTCAGACAATTTCCCTATTTGGCTCGGTCGTCAACTAAAAGAAGCCATACACCCTCAAAATATAGATAGCGTCGCCCAAAGAATTTTCGTCTCTCTTCCGCAACCTTTGCAAGATAGATCCGAACCCTATCGAATTTTTTCCATTCGACTCCAACAAACTCTTAACTTTCTCGACATGTTTCAAACACCCGATGAAAAACGATTTATTGGAAGGATCCAAGAGCTCACTCCCCATAAGAATATGATTGAGGCGCTTCCCGCACTTTACTTGATGGTTTTGATTACCAACGCTTCGGTATATCCACCGCAAATGGGTCATAATGCTTTACTAGAAATTCTAGGCCCGAATACAAACGATTTTCAAGAGTTACAAACTTCTTTACTGGTTCCTAGCTTAGATACGGTCGCTCCGAGAATAGTTGAAAAATTATACGCGTTGTCTCAACAACCTCCTCTCCTGCTTGGCCTCGCGCAATGGATAGAAGGGCAAAGATTATTTTCCTTTCTCGACGCGACATCTCTATACACTCTTTTAGATGAAATCCCCACGAATTTATCTCCTTACACATTGGTTGGCTACAAAGGATCTCTTCGATTTTTACGAGAAAGGCTTCAAAACTCTTTTGAGGTCAAAAGTATTACCGAAATTAATTTAGAAGATAAAAACTATCCAAATACAGTAGTAGAAGGCCTTCCTGCAGAGATCGCTCTTTTTAGCCACCTCAAGAAGCTGACAATTCAATCAAGAGATATTCATACGCTTCCCCCTGCCTTAGCCCAATGCCAAGAGCTCGAGGAGATTCATTTTCTCTGTGCAGCCTCGAATGGTTACATTCCGATAAAATTAGGATATTTACCAAAAATAAGGCATCTAGTGACTCGAGAGAATGTTTTGGTTCCTTCCCATCTTATGAATAGAACGGATCGAAACTTTACTGTCGTGAAACTACCGAAAAAGTAAGAAAATGTGTCTGGGAAATAAGAGGAAAAGCCAATACTCTTAAGATACGTACGTTGTTGGTCTACAACAAAGCGGCGCTAAATTCCGAATCTTCCGCGACTGGAGCGGGTTGAGGAGGAGGTGGGGAAGGGATTTTTTGTAGAAGAGGTGTTGAAAGAGAATTAGTGTTATTAGAAGGTGCTGCTACGGGGGTTGAACTAGACCCTCCAGATGATGAAGCGACAGGAACTGGTGCAGGACTGGATACTCCAAGCTTACTTAATTGATGTAACCTATTGCGATACCCAATATAAGAAATTAAAGTCTTAAACCATGCTAAAGCCCATACTAAGCTAGAGATTGGTAAAAAAATAAAAGCTAAAATCAAAAACATCTTTTTCTCAGTAGGCTTTTCATGAGAACGAACGAACAGTTTTCCTAATAACTTCTTACCGAAGGAAAGTGCAGGCACACTTGAACTCTTGGCTTGTAAAAAAGGATTTAAAAGAGGTTGTTTCAGGTCTAGATCATTTCTAAGGGGGCTTATCACGACACTCGAATTCGTTTCTTTTTCGTTTCTTTCTCGCTGAACAATAGACAAAAGCGCTTTGCTAAACACTTCTCTATCTTCACTTAAAATTTTGTCGCGAGCTTTTGTTATGACTTGCAAATCGCTTATTATTTTTTCTAATATTTTTGGGGCAACTAAAGATGTTTTAAGTCCGCTTTCAAATGCCGTTATTTCTTTTTGAGTAGGAAAATCAGTCTTCTTTCCATCTAACAAATACTTACTTAGCTTTTGTATGATATTATCATATTGTGTCAACACATACTCTATAGAGGTATAAACTTGAATTTTTCCTTGAATATTCTTTTCATCATA